>JAQBTG010000001.1 GCA_027624955.1 Pseudomonadota bacterium | reverse complement strand
GGCGAATAAACGCCCCGAACTTCTCCCTCCCGTTGGTCATGGCTCCTGTCTCCGTTTCCTGTTTAGCGATCACTATACACTTGATTCGCCATGCGCGTCAACCATCCACTAAACGGTAATTGATATCCCGTCAGGCAGCAATCTGAAGGTCTCGGATATCCTCTAGCAAGCGCCTGAAATCGGGCTCAGGCGCAATGCACATGGTTCTAAAGGCTTCCACAAAGGGCAGCCATTCCCCAATAGCTCCCCGCCGCCACACCCGCTTCGCCTGATAAGCCCTTCTTCCCCAGCGGGGAAGAGGGGTTGGGGAGAAAGGGCGAGCAAAGCGCGCGCACAGCGCGCTCACCCTAACGCGCCTTCGACAGCTTATCTGCCAAGCGCACCGGCTCCGGCAGGCGGTAGCGCGTGGTGCAGCGGAGCGTAATTGCCAGAGCGGTACTTAAATTCACCCGGTGGCCGGTCGAGACGTAGACCGGTTTGACGCCGGAACGGGTGCGGAGGACGTTGCCGAGGCGCGTCGCGCGCTCGCCGCCCTTGGATGCGCCGCCTTTCGGTTTTGCGACGAGCGGGGTCCAATCGCCTTTGTCAGGGCCGGGCTCTTCATGGCTGCCGGTGAGACGGGACTTGCCGACACCGATTGCGGGCAGGTCCGTCAACAAGCCGAGATGGCAGGCGATGCCGAAGCGGCGCGGATGAGCGATGCCGTGGCCGTCGCACATCAGGATATCGGGCGCGATGTCGAGCATCGCTAAAGCATCCAAGAGAACCGGCACCTCGCGGAACGACAACAGGCCGGGGATATATGGAAACACCGTGGGGCGGCGCGCCAAGGCGCTGGCGACCGGGACGAGGTCCTTCAAGCGCAGAACCACTACCGCGCCACGCGTGATCTTGCCGCCATCCTCGAACGCGACATCGAGCCCGGCGATATACTTGAGTGTACGCCGTCCACCGGGCGAGAACCGGTCACTCAACTCGACATTGGCCGCCAGCTCTTTTTGCAGCGCTATGGCTTGCTTGGGAGAGAGCGCCCAATCAAGTTGGGTGTTAATCAGCGCCGGCCTTGGCTGCTTGCACAGGCGCTGGCATGTCGCTCGCTTTCTTACGCGGTTTACGGGCGAGGACGGTCATCATCGGCGGGACGATCAAAAGCGTCAGGATGGCGGAGAGCGCGAGGCCACCGACCACGACCGAACCGAGGCCGCGGTATAGCTCGGAGCCGGCGCCGGGGAACAGCACCAGCGGCAACATGCCGACGACACTAGTGACGGTCGACATGAAAATCGGCCGGATGCGGTTGCGCGTCGCTTCGATAATGGCTTCTTGCACTTCCATATCGTCGGCGCGCATGTGATGCAGGGTCTGATGGACCAATAGAATCGCATTATTGACGACGATGCCGATTAAGATGACAAAGCCCAGCACCGTCAACATGTCGAGCGGCTGGAAGCGGTCGAGATTGAACAGGATCAAGCCGAGCACGCCGCCTGCCGCCGCGGTCGGCACCGACAGCATGATGATGAAAGGGTAGACGAAGCTCTCGAACAGCACGGCCATGATCAGATAGACAATGACAATAGCGAGCGCCAAGTTGAGCACCATGGCGTCCCAGGTTTTGGTCAATTGATCCGCCGTCCCAGAGAGATTCATGGAGATACCAGGCGGCAGGCCTTCAGCCGTCAGCGCACCGATGACGCTTTCCTCCAGCGTCTGCATCGCCACTTCGAGCGGCACCGACGCAGCGGGGCGGATTTCCAGGGTGACCGTGCGCTCACGTTCAACATGGCGGATCAGGCTCGGCCCTTCGGTGACCAGAATATCGGCCAGCGCGCCGACCGGCAGGATGGTGCCGTCGCGCGTGACCACGGGCAGTGACTCGATGTCCTGGGTCTGTCCGACCCCGCGCTTAGGGCCAGTTAGCATCAGATCAAAACGCTCGCCGCCGATGGTGATTTCATCGACCCGAAGACCGTCATTGAAGGCATCTACCGTGAGGCCGAGTTCGAGCGCATTCAGGCCATTGTCGCCGAGCAAAACCTGGTTCGGCGTGATGCGCACTTCCGGCGCGCCCATTTCCAGCCCGGGCACCGGGCGCATCTGGTTGCCTTCGGAATAAGGCATCACCGCGAACAGCCGCCCCACCGCGTTCACGGCCACCTCGAGAACGGTCTCCAGATCGGGGCCGGAGATGTCGAGATCGATCTTGCGGCCGCCGCCGATGGTGCGGCCGAACAGACTGGTCTGGCTGACGAAGCCGAAGGTCCCGGGCTCTTTGAACACTGGAATACGAATGGGATCGATCAACTCTCCGGCGCGCTGCGGCTCCATCGACACCGCGCCGACAAAGGCGCGCGAGCGCAACGTGACAAAAAAGAAACGCTCCATTTTGGGCGGCCCGCCGGGCTCGGATACGGGGCCGGTTTCGGTTGCCCACAAGGGGCGCACTGCGTTTTCGATGCGCTCGGCGATGCCGCTGGTGGTATCGAGATTATAGCCGGGTGGCGGCACCACCACGCCGAACACCAGATTGCGGTTGCCCTCCGGCAGATAATCGAGCTTCGGCAAAAGCTGCCAGGCGACAAATAAGGCGCTGCCAGATACCAGCACCACCACCAGAATGGCACGCACGCGCCCGCGCACGACCCATTTGGTAAAGCCCATCACCAGGGCGACGAAGCCACGCGCGAATTGATCCACGACCGGGATCGAAATTCTGCGCGGAGTGTCTAAAGCATCGCCCGCCGCGCCGCGCGAGCGGCTCAGGATGCGGCTCGCCAATGATGGAATAAGGGTGATCGCAACCAAGAGGGACAACAGGACCGAGACTGAAATGGCAACCGCGATATCGCGGAACAATTGCCCAGCTTCCAACTGCATGACTAGGATCGGAACGAAAACCAAAACCGTTGTCAGCGCCGAGACGAACACCGCGCCCCACACCTGGCGCGCACCTTCATAAGCGGCCTCGACCCGCGACATGCCCTGCTGACGTAGCCGGTAGATGTTTTCCAGCACAACGATCGCGGCATCGACCACCATGCCGACGGCGAAGGCGAAGCCGGCCAGGGAAACCACATTGATCGAGCGACCCAACAGCGCCATCGCGACAAACGAACCCACCACCGACACCGGAATGGCGATCGCGATGATGACGGTCGCGCCAAAAGAGCGCAGAAACAGCATCAGGACGATGATCGCAAGGGTGCCGCCCATCCAAATATTCTGCTGCACCAACTCGATGGCCGAATCGATATAGACCGTCTCGTCATAGACATGCTCAAGCGTGAGCAATGCATCCGGCATTGCCGTTTCGTTGAGTTCGCGCACCGCCTGGCGGACGCCCTCCATGGTCACCATCACATTGGCGCCGGTTTCGCGGATAGCGTTGACCGCCATGGCCGGTTCGCCGAGCGTGCGGATGCGGGCGACGGGATCTTTATATCCGAAACGCACATCGCCGATATCGCCGAGCGTCACGCGCGCCAAACGGCCAGTAGCGAGGTCCGCGGAGCTGCGCAACAAGACGGCGCGCACGCGATCCGGCGTTTTCAGCTCGGAATCGGTGCGCACGATATAACGGCGCTTGCCTTCGGTGATGTCACCGGCAGAGATCGAGGTATTGGCGCCCCGCAGCGCAGTCACAACATCGGGTACGGTGAGGCCGTAGCGGGCCATCTTTTTAGGGTCCACCGTCACGCGCAATTCACGCTCCGAGCCGCCAAACATGTTGACCCGGGCGACGCCGGGCACGCGCTCGAGGCGTTCCTTGATGGTATCTTCGATAAAATCGCCATATTCGTGCATCGGGCGGACGTTGCCTTCGCGACGCTGAATGATGAACCAGGCGATGGCCGAATCCTCAGCACTGGCGGCGCGGATCGTCGGCTCGTCGGTTTCCTCCGGATAGCCGTCGACGCGGTCGAGACTGTTGGCCACCAGCAGCAGCGCCCGGTCCATATTGTGGCCGACATTGAATTCCAGCGTGATCTCGGAACTATTGTCCTGCGACTGACTGACCATGCGGGACAGGCCTTCGAGGCCCTTCAAGACCTCCTCCTGGCGGTTGGTCACTTCGCGCTCGACCTCGGCCGGCGACGCGCCCACCCAGTTTGTGGTGATGGTAAGCACCGGCTTGCGCACGTCGGGCGTCAGCTGAATGGGGATTGTTTGAAGGGCGACGAGGCCAAACAGGAGAATCATCAGCACCGCCGCGATGATGGCGATCGGCCGCGCGATCGACAGGCGGATGAGGTTCATTTACGACGCGCCGGCGTCCGCGCCGGCGACAGTGACATCCTGGCCGGGCCGCAGCCGCTCATTCCCGCGGATAACCGCAAGTTCGCCCGATACGACACCGCTGATGATTTCAAAGCGCCCGCCCACGGCGGTGCCGATCTCAACCGGGCGGATGTTCGCTTTACCTTCTGCTGCGATGTAAACGAATGTCTGCCCCTGGCGCGTGATCAGCGCGTCCTTGTGGACCGTGACAACTTCACGGTAACGCCCGGCCGGCACTTGTAACACTACGGACTCGTTGACCGCGAGGGTCCGGTCCGTCATTTCGATGTCGGGCGTAAAACGCACCTGGCGCGTGCGCGTCAAGGGATTCTCCTCCGGAACGACGGCACGCACCACAGCCTGATGCAGCGAGCCATCATCAAGCGCAATCGACACGACCAGCCCGGATTCGAGGGCCGGGATGCGGGTTGCCGGAACGTCGGCTTCGATTTCCAACTGACGGTCGCCGACCATCGACACCACCGGACCACCATTGGTCACCCAGGAGCCGGTCTCGGTATGCTCGAGGGTGACGACACCGTCATAGGGCGCGCGCACCTCGGCATAGTATAAATCGATCTCGGCCAGGGCCAGATTGGCTTCCGCTCGCTCTTTGCGGGCCAACGCCGCACCCACCGAAGATTGCTCGACGACGACCTGCTGGCGCATATCTTCGTGGCGGCCCTTGGAAAAGGCAGCTGAGCTTTTCAAGCCGTCGAGCCGCGCCATTTCCTGTTGGCGCAAAACCAGCAGGGAGTCAGCCAAATCGATCTGAGCTACGGTTTCGGCGACTTCGGCGGCAAGCAGCGCGCGTTGGCGCCGCAAGCGCGCGGTGTCCAAAACGGCGAGTATTTCGCCTTTCTTGACGCGATCGCCAACCGAGACGCGCATATCGGCGACCGGGCCGCCAATCCGCGCCGCGACGATGCCGGATTGCCGCGCCACTAGCCGCCCAATTACCGGTACGGTCTGAGACAAGGGCTCTATCCGTACTTCATCGACGTCAACTGCGGCTGTTTGTTGGGCCAGCGCGGGCGGTGCGCCAAGCGGCGCCAGCGCGGCCATCGCGGCCAACGCCGTAGCAGCAACCAGGCGGGTAAGCGCCAAATTAGGCATGCTCATAATTCCGATCCACCGTTGAGCGCTCGGTTGAGAGCGATAATTTCGGGCGCGGCCATCAGGCCGCTCTCAATCGCTTGCTTGGGTTTCATGAATATCAACTCGACGGTTTCGTGGTCCGGCGTCTGCGGCACACCTTTTCCCTGCACCAGGTAATAAATGGGTGTGTACTCGCCGTGAGTCCAGGGGCTGAACAAAGTACCGGGAACATGTAGCAGATAAGCCGGGGTCACCGCGAGGTTTCCTTCCTCCAGGAATTCACGCTTGAGCGCCATTTCTGGCGTCTCGCCGGCCTCGACAGCGCCACCGGGAAATTTAAGCACGTCGCGGCCGCCGACCTTCTCGGCCGCCATCAGCACCTTTCCGGCGCGCAGCAACACGCCGTACACGCGCACATTATTTGGCTGTAATCTTTCCATAGGCGGCTTTATTACACTATCGCGCCGGGCCGGTCAGCATTGACCAAATTGAACAAAGAAGCACTGGGCGAACGCGGCACGATAGGGCATAGTGCGGCCCCTCGGTGGCGCTGTCATTTCCGCCAATTAAGCATTCGAACCGCAAAAACGAATTAAAATGAGCTTGGACGATCACACAGCCTCGGTGGGCATTCTGGCCAATCCCGCGGCGGGACGAGATATCCGCCGCCTTGTGGCGCAGGCTTCAGTGTTTCCCATCGCCGAAAAACGCAACATGGTCACTCGCCTGTTTTCGTCTCTCGGCGGGCTGGGGGTGGGACTCGTCTATATGATGCCCGACAGGACCGGCATCGCCGACCGTATCCGCCATGCTTTGGAAACGTCTCCGCCTGCCGGCCAGGTCTGGCCACGCGTGGAATTTCTCGACATGCCGATTGAGGATAGCGCGGCGGACACGCTGGCCGCCGTGGAATTGATGGTGGAACGCGGCGTCGGCGGCATCATCGTGCTCGGCGGCGACGGCACCCATCGCCTGGTCGCCGCCAAAGCCGGGGATATCCCGATAACTGCTCTCTCCACCGGCACCAACAACGTCTTTCCAGCGATGCGCGAAGCCACCATCGCCGGGCTCGCCGCCGGACTAGTTGCGACCGGGCAAATTCCCGCCGCCCATGCGGCCACCCGCAACAAGGTCCTACGGATCGACGTCAACGGCACCGAGCGCGACATGGCGCTGGTCGATCTCTGCACCAGTACAACGCTTTGGGTCGGCTCACGCGCCCTATGGAGCGCCGAGGGCCTCGACCAACTGTTTCTGTCATTTGCAGAGGCCGACGCTATCGGCCTGTCTTCTGTTGGCGGGCTCTTGCGCCCCGTGGCGCGCAGCGCGGACGCCGGCCTGTGGCTGAATTTGGCCGAACCGGGCGCTGGCGCTATGACCGTCTCTGCGCCGCTCGCGCCAGGTCTAATGGTGGATATCGGCATCGAGGCAGTCCACGAAATGCGGCCCGGCGAAGCGGTCCCGTTGAGGGCGTCGCGTGGGGTCGTTGCGCTCGATGGCGAGAGAGAGATAGAGTTTTCGCCGGGCGACCGATTGGCCGTGCGGCTGGAATGGAACGGGCCGCTGACGCTCGACATTCCAGGAGTCATGATGTATGCCGCACAAAATGGATTAATGACGCGCATGGACGAAACCTCGCGCCATGCCAAACTACGGGGAGATTAAGCATGCAACTCAGCAAAGACGATTTGCTTAGGGCCTACCGGATGATGAAAACCATCCGCGAATTCGAAGAACGTCTGCATGTGGAATTCGCCACCGGCGAAATCCCCGGGTTCGTGCATCTCTATGCCGGAGAAGAAGCCAGCGCGACGGGATTCTGCATGCATTTGGATGAACGCGACAAGATTGCCAGCAATCATAGAGGCCACGGCCACTCGATCGGCAAAGGCTGCGATGTCGATGCCATGATGGCCGAGATTTATGGCAAAGCGACGGGTCTTTGCGGTGGCAAGGGCGGTTCCATGCACATTGCCGATCTCAGCAAGGGCATGATGGGCGCCAATGGCATTGTCGGGGGCGGCCCGCCGCTGGTTTGCGGCGCTGCACTGGCGGCCAAGAAGCTCAAGACCGGTGGCGTTGCAATCGCCTTTTTTGGCGACGGCGCGTCCAACCAGGGCACCACGATGGAAAGCCTCAATCTGGCGTCCGTGTGGAACCTGCCCTGCATTTTCGTGGTCGAAAATAACGGCTACGCCGAGGCGACGTCATCAAAATATTCGGTGTCCTGTGATGACGCGGCCGACCGCGCGAGCGCGTTCAACATGCCGGGGGTCGTAGTGGACGGCCATGATTTTTTCGCCGTTTACGAAGCTGCCGGTGAAGCCGTTCGGCGCGCCCGAGAGGATTCGGCGCCGACGTTGATCGAAGTTAAGATCAACCGCTATTACGGACATTTCGAAGGCGACGCCCAGACCTATCGCGGCAAGGATGAAGTAAAAAACATCCGCGCCACGAAGGATTGTCTCGATAAGTTCCGCGCAAAGGTCACATCGGCAAAATTGCTTGAGAACAGTGATCTTGACGCCATCGACGCCGACGTCGCTGAAATCATTGAAAATTCTGTCGTTCGCGCGAAGGCCGCACCGAAACCGCCGGCATCTGAGCTTATGACCGACGTTTATATTTCGTACTGAGCGAGGAGAACAAACTCATGGCACGCACAATCACGTACCAACAAGCCATTGGCGAAGCGCTTGCTCAAGAAATGGAGCGCGACGAAACTGTCATCGTCATGGGCGAGGACGTAGCCGGCGGCGCCGGCGCGCCGGGCGAGGACGATGCCTGGGGCGGCGTCCTCGGTGTCACCAAGGGCCTCTACGGCAAGTTTGGCGACCGGGTGATGGACACGCCGATCACCGAATCCGCATTTATCGGCGCCGCGGTAGGCGCTGCGACGGCTGGCTTAAGGCCGGTAGCCGAGCTGATGTTCATCGATTTCATGGGCGTCTGCTTCGACCAGATCTTCAATCAAGCCGCCAAATTCCGCTATATGTTCGGCGGCAAAGCCGAAACGCCGGTGGTGATCCGCACGATGTATGGCGCCGGCTTTCGTGCCGCGGCTCAGCATTCGCAGTGCCTCTATCCCATCTTCACCCATATTCCCGGGCTGAAAGTGGTGACGCCGTCGACCCCGTACGACGCCAAGGGCCTGTTGATCCAGGCGATCCGCGACAATGACCCGGTGATCTTCTGCGAGCATAAGGCGCTCTACACCTTGGAAGGCGATGTGCCGGAAGAGTCCTATACCATCCCCTTCGGCGAAGCGAACATCACTCGCGAGGGCGATGACGTTACCATCGTTACCCTGGGCCGGATGGTGCATGTGGCGGCGGAAGCGGCCACGACTCTCGCCAAGGACGGCATCAGTTGTGAGATCGTCGATCTGCGCACGACCTCGCCAATGGATATGGACACCATTATTGAGAGCGTCGAGAATACCGGGCGTCTGGTGGTACTAGACGAGGCTAATCCGCGCTGTAGCATTGCTACCGACGTGTCCGCATTGGTCTGCCAGGAGGCCTTCAGTTCCTTGAAAGCGCCGATCCGCATGGTCACCGCGCCGCATGTACCGGTGCCCTTCGCGGACAATCTGGAGGACAGCTACATTCCGGATGCGGCGAAGGTTCAACAGGCGGTTCTTACGGTGATGGGGAAAAACGGATGAGCGATTCGATCCGCGCCATTTGCATGCCGAAATGGGGGCTCTCCATGAAGGAGGGTACCGTTGCGGCCTGGCTGATGGATGTAGGCGACGAAATATCGTCCGGCGACGAAGTGATGGACGTCGAAACCGAGAAGATATCGAGCGCCGTCGAAGTGTCCGAAAGCGGCATCCTGCGGCGCCGTGTGGCCGAAGAAGGGCAAACCTTATCAGTTGGCGCCCTGCTCGGCGTGCTCGCCGATGCCGACGTCACGGACGCGGATATCGATGCCTTTATTACCGAATTCCAGGCCAATTACGTGCCCCCCGCCGATGACGAAGTAGATGAGGGCGCGGCCACGGAAACGGTCGACGTCGGCGGGCGCGCAATCCGCTATCTGCTGCGCGGTGAAGGCGGCGTGCCGGTCATACTGGTGCATGGGTTTGGTGGCGACCTTAACAATTGGCTGTTTAACCATGAAGCTCTGGCGGCCAAGCGCGCGGTTTACGCGCTCGACCTGCCGGGACACGGTGTGTCGGCGAAAGATGTCGGCGGTGGCGGTGTGGCCGAATTGGCGGCGATCGTTCATGGCTTCATGACGGCGCTCGGCATCGACACGGCGCATTTGGTCGGCCATTCGCTGGGCGGTGCGATATCCCTCAAGCTCGCCCTCGACCATCCGGAAAAAATTTCTTCGCTGACCCTGATCGGCAGTGCCGGCCTCGGCAGCGAGATCAACGGCGACTATCTTGCCGGCTTTATCTCCGCCGAGCGGCGCAAAGACCTGAAGCCGCATGTTGAGAAACTGTTCAGCGATCCAACGTTGGTGACGCGCCAGTTGATAAATGATCTCCTCTCTTTTAAGCGCATCGACGGCGTGCAAGCGGCGCTCGAAGCGATCAACGCCGCGTTTGCGCCAGGCGGCAACCAAGCGTTGGTGCTGCGTGACCAGATCGGCGATCTCGCCGTTCCTGTCATGGCCATCTGGGGCGCAGGCGACCAAATCGTGCCGGCGAGCCATGCCGAAGGTTTGCCCGCCAATGTGCGCGTCGAAATGATGACGGGCCAGGGCCATATGGTGCAGATGGAGGCGGCTTCCGAAGTCAACCGGCTGATCGACGAACTGATCGGATAAGGCGACCGCCCCGCGCGGCGGAAGGTGATGACATAGCGGAGCGAAGCATGGCCGAGCCCAGACAAGGTGCGATGAAATTGGACCCCGCACTATTCTGCGGTGATATCGATATTCGCATCGCCGCGGACGGCACATGGTTTCATGAAGGCGGGCCGATCGGCCGCAAGAACCTCGTCAAACTGTTCGCCAGCGTCCTTGAGCGCGATGAAGCCGGCGATTATTGGCTGGCGACACCGGTCGAACGCGCCCGCATCCGCGTCGACGATGCGCCGTTTGTCGCGGTGGAAATGCAGGCCACCGGTGCGGGGCGCGATCAATGCCTGACATTTCGCACCAACATCGATGCCGAGATCATGGCTGACAGCGCACATCCTCTGACTTTTCGAGCGCGCCCGAGCGGCGAACCGGCGCCCTATCTCTGTCTTGACGGTGGCCTCAGCGCCCTCGTCATCCGAGCCGTCTATTACGAGCTTGTGGCGCTCGGCGTGACCGAGCAACGAGACGGCGAAGATCAGTTCGGCGTGTGGAGCGCTGGCGCCTTTTTTGCTTTCGCCACGGCGCCGGCAGAAACCGACTGATGCGCGATGTCATCCGCGCCCAATTAAAGGCGCGCACCGCCGGCGATGCCGGCCAGGCCTGGAGCGAGGTCACGGCGCTCGCCGAGCTGGAGCCGAATTCCAACGTGCCGGGGTCCTACCGCGACGACGGCAATGCAGTAGAAATATTCGGCCTCACCGAACCGCTCACGCCCGCCGCCGTCCTGGTCGCATTGATTGAGCGCAGCGCGGGCATGACGGTGCTCCTCACCCGGCGCACGGAATCCTTGAGTGCACATGGCGGCCAGATCAGCTTTCCCGGTGGGCGCGTCGAACAAGAGGACGGCGCGCCGATGCGCACAGCTCTGCGCGAAGCGGAGGAAGAAGTTGGCCTTGCACCAACTCACGTTGAAATTCTCGGGCGTTTGGCGAACTATGTCGTCGGGACCGGCTACCGGATCACACCGGTGGTTGGATTTGTCGACCCGGCGCAGCGCTTTGTCCGCGACGAACGCGAGGTGGCGGAAATCTTCGAAGTGCCGCTCGACATTGTGATGGGGCGGGGAAATTACCACCGGGAACATATGCGCGTTAAAAATATTGACCGGAGCTATTATGTGTTGCCTTACGGCGACTATCGCATCTGGGGCGCCACGGCGTCTATTTTGGCTAACTTGCGCGACACGTTGAGCGACTGAATGCTGCGCACTGTGCTCTTTCACATTATTCTTCTGGCGGCGCCGGCGGTGCTGTTCATGACGTATCTGGTGATCGCGCGCAAAGTCCGGCTGAGCAAGAGCGATACCGCCAAGATGTTGCGCGAATTGCCGTGGCCGTGGCTGCTCGGTATCGGCATTGCTCTAATGGCGGCGAGCCTTATCGTGCTCAGCATGAGTTCCGGCGACGACCGCGGCGGCACCTATGTACCGCCGCATATGGAAAATGGCCAGGTGGTGCCGGCTACGGTTGAATAGCGCTGAGCGAGATCAGTAAATAAGGAGCGCCGAAGCGTGAAGCCCGCCAGCCAGATCGAACCATCAGACTGGATGCGCGCGGCGCCAACGCGCAAGGTCGTGGATGCGCTCCGCGCAGATGGTCAGGAAATTCGCTTCGTCGGCGGCTGCGTGCGCGACGCGCTCCTCGCCCGCAGCGCCGACAACGCCGAGAGCGATATCGACATCGCCACGCCAGACCCGCCGCAACAGGTCATGGCCCTTCTCGACCGCGCCGCAATCAAAAATATCCCGACCGGTTTGGCGCACGGCACGGTTACGGCCGTCGTCGAGGGACGCCATTTCGAGATCACCACGCTCCGCATCGATGTCAAAACTCATGGCCGCCATGCCGATGTCGCCTTTACCGATGACTGGCAGGAAGACGCGGCGCGGCGCGACTTCACCATGAACGCGCTGACCTGCACGCCTGAGGGCGAACTCTACGACCCGTGGAACGGCGTCAAGGACCTCAATGCTGGGCGCGTGCGCTTCGTCGGCGACGCCGCGCAGCGCATCGAGGAGGATCATCTTCGTCTATTGAGGTTTTTCCGCTTTCATGCGTGGTACGGTAAGGGCGCGCCCGACGGCGTGGGCTTGGCGGCCAGCGCGGCGTGGGCGACGTCGCTGCGCAAGCTTTCGGGCGAGCGCATCCAGCATGAAATGCTGAAACTGCTGGCCGCGCCAGACCCAGCGCCGGTGATCGAGATGATGGCGGCGAGCGGCGTGTTGGCGGAAGTGGTGCCGGACGCGGGCGATACGAAATTCTTGCGCGGGCTGCTGGAGATCGATGCCGAGACCGATCCGCTGCGCCGCCTCGCGGCACTGATGCGCCCCTCCGCCAGTGCGGCAACGGCGCACAATTTGGCGCAACGCTGGCACCTCTCGAACGGCAACCATAAGCGCCTCGCCGCGCTGTTGTCGCCGCCTAGCGCGATAGCCGCCGATCCGAATCAACGCGGACTACGCCGGGAGCTTTACGCGCACGGCACCGAACGGGTGATCGATTGGCTGCTGTTGGCCTGGTCCGGGCGGCCCGGCGACGGCGATGGATTTAGGACGATGATCGAAGATGCCAAGCACTGGCAGCCGGTCACCTTGCCGGTGAAAGGAGCCGATGCGTTGGCGCTCGGCATCCCGGCCGGCCCCGATGTCGGTGAGATATTAAGGACCATCGAAAAATGGTGGATCGATGAGGATTTCGTGCCGGCGCGCGGCGAATGCCTCGAAAAGCTGCACGCAGTTGCGGCGGCGCGCCCGGCTTAGTTGGTGCGTTTGGTCAGCCGGCCTTCGACATGGCGCGCGGTCTCGCCGTTTTTAACGCTGATGAATTCCAACGCCATGCCCATATCGGAAAGCTTGCGCCTGTAGGTCTGCATGACGTAGTCGCCGGTATCGAGCACGACGAGAGAATGAACGATGAGGGTATAGCCCTCGACATAGGCCCAGGTGAGCGGCTGACCGGCCAACGCATCGCCGGAATTGGTGGTGCGATAAACGCCCGGTAAATCACTCGGCACGAATGTCAGATTGTTTGACTTTCGCCGTACATCTGGATTGTCGGGATCGCCGCCCTGGCGCAGCACCGTGGTCCAGGAAATCGATATGCCGGTGCCTTCGGGACGAATCGTGACATCGAAATCGCGCAGCGTCAGGCCGAAATAATCGCTGGTGTCGGTGCGCGCGATCCCCGAGCCTTGAAAATTACCGTAAAAGGCTTCGATGGAAAGTTGCTCGGCCGCCTTCGCACCCGGTGCGGCGCTCCAAAATAAAACGAGCGCTAAAACGGCGACTGCCGCGCCGGTTACTGCTTTTTGCATGTCATCATTCCCACTCGAAACCGATCCATAGTATTTACGAGTCTACCCGAAGAGCTTCATTACGGCCACTTCGCCAGCGGTGGCAACGACATCAGGATTGCCTCCACATTGCCGCCGGTCTTGAGACCGAACTGGGTGCCGCGGTCATACAGCAGATTGAATTCGACATAGCGCCCACGCTTGATGAGTTGTTGCTCGCGCTCTGCCGCGTTCCACGGCTCCTGCATGTGATGGCGGACCAGTGCGGGATAGATATCCAAAAAGGCGCGCCCGACATCTTGGGTAAAATCAAAATCCGCCTGCCAGTCGCCGCTGTTGAGATAGTCAAAAAAAATGCCGCCGACGCCGCGCGGCTCACCCCGATGCGGCAGGAAGAAATACTCGTCGCACCATTCCTTGAAGCGCGGATAATAGTCGGGGTCATGGTCGTCGCACGCCTCTTTCAAGGCACCGTGAAACATTGCGTTGTCCATATCATTGGCGATCATCGGCGTCAGATCGGTGCCGCCACCGAACCAGCGCGTAGTCGTGACGATATGGCGCGTATTCATATGCACGGCAGGCACATGCGGCGAACACATATGAGCAACCAGGGAAACGCCGCTCGCCCAGAAGCGCGGATCATCCGTCGCGCCCGGCACTTTGGCCGCAAAATCGGCGGGAAAAGCGCCGTGCACGGTCGAGACATTGACGCCGACTTTTTCGAACACGCGGCCATGCATGGTCGACATCACGCCGCCGCCGCCTTCACCGCGCTGCCATGGCCGGCGTTCAAAGCGGCCCGGTGGCTCGCTTGAACCTTCAAACACATCTTCCAAGCCCTCGAAAACCGCGCAAATTTGATCGCGTAATTCTTCGAACCACGCCACTGCCTGGCTCTTCTCCGCTTCGCTCGACGGGCCGGGCGGCAATTGCGGTGGCGTTCTATCGCTCATGTCAGTCTCCGGTCAGCCGTTCGGTGGATGGCAATTCGGTGGGTAGCAGGTCCGTTTGGCGCAACGCTTCTCCCAATACCATGGCGCAGGCGCTGGCGATATTAAGAGATCGCAGGTTCGGTGCCATTGGGACGCGCACTGCCGCATCAGCGGCCGCGCTCACATCGGGCGGCACGCCGGCGCTCTCGCGTCCGAACAAGAGCGTATCACCGGGCTGGAAGGCAAAATTCTCGTACCGTATGGCGGCCTTGGTCGAGAGCAGGACAAGCCGGTTCGCGCGGCGATCTGGCGCGGCCTGAAACGCTGCCCAGGAAGCGTGACGGTAGAGCTCCACGTGGTCGATGTAATCGAGCGCGACGCGGCGGATGAGACGCATATCGAAAGGGAAACCGCACGGCTCAATGACCTCGACGGTGACGCCGAGGCAGGCGCCGAGGCGGAGCACGGCGCCCACATTGGCCGCGATATCGGGTTGATAGAGTGCGATTTTCATCGCGCTAGATGCGCCTCGTCCGCGCGTGGTGGAATAGCGCCCGGCTTTCTGTCGCACCGCCTATCCAGTGGGCTGTTCATAGGTTCTTGCCCTTCGCTTTCGCCCGTGTTACGCCTCCGTTCGGCTGCGGCTGTAGGCCGCATGCCCCGAACGGATTTTCCGCACTATATTGTGCTCTATCGGCCAGGTTGGCCGCGGGACTGAAGGGTTGGATAATGACAGACACCGCGTCTGAAAGCGACCAGACGAGCCCGCAGGGTGAAGAAACCCGGCGCGACTTTTTGATTTTGGCAGCGGGCGCTATGGGTGCGATCGCGGCGATCGGCGTGGTATGGCCACTGATCGAGACGATGAACCCGTCGGCCGATGTTTTGGCTCTGTCGTCGACGGAAGTGGATATTTCCGCCATCGAGGTCGGCCAGTCGGTCACTGTAAAGTGGCGCGGCAAGCCGGTTTTCATCCGCCGCCGCACGCAAGAGGAAATCGATGCGGCGCGGGCCGTGTCATTGGATGATCTAAGTGACTCGCAGAGCGACGAAGCGCGGGTACAGAAAGCCGAATGGCTGATTCTAGTCGGCGTCTGCACCCATCTCGGCTGCATCCCGCTCGGCAACAAAGTGGGCGATCCGCGCGGCGATTTCGGCGGCTGGTTTTGTCCATGCCATGGCTCGCATTACGATACGTCTGGGCGTATCCGCCAGGGACCGGCGCCCAACAATCTCGCGGTACCCGAATATGAATTTCTTGACGACACGCTCGTCAAGATCGGCTGAAGCGGAGCGCGGCAATTATGACGACACCTCTTCACCGCTATAGAATCGTTCAGTGGATCGACTATCGCCTGCCGATCTTCAGCTGGTCGCATGAACATCTGGTTGTCTATCCGGCACCGCGCAACCTGAATTACTGGTGGAATTTCGGCTCTCTCGCCGGAATTATGCTGGTGATACAGATCGTCACCGGCGTGATACTCGCCATGCATTTCACCGCCCATGTCGACTATGCGTTCAACTCGACCGAGCATATTATGCGCGACGTCGAGTGGGGCTGGATGATGCGCTATCTCCATGCCAACGGCGCGTCGATGTTCTTTGTCGTGGTCTACATCCATATATTCCGGGGCTTCTATTACGGCTCCTATAAATCGCCGCGCGAAATATTGTGGTGGATGGGTGTCCTCATTCTGTTCCTGATGATGGGCTCGTCCTTCATGGGTTACGTGTTGCCATGGGGACAGATGAGCTTCTGGGCGGCGACGGTGATCACCAATCTGGTGTCCGCTATTCCGTGGATCGGCGAGACCCTGGTGACCTGGCTGTGGGGCGGCTTCTCGGTCGACAACCCGACCCTGAATCGCTTCTATTCGCTGCATTATCTGTTGCCGTTCGTGCTCTGCGCCGTGGTGTTCTTGCATCTGTGGGCGCTGCATCACCGCAAATCGAACAACCCGCTCGGCATCGACATCAAGAGCCCGAAGGACACCATTCCGTTCAGCCCCTATTACACCATCAAGGACATGGTGGGCCTCGGTGTGATGCTGTTCGTGCTGGCGATCTTTGTCTTTTATCTGCCGAATTACCTCGGCGAATCGATCAACTATATCAAGGCCGATCCGCTGGTAACGCCGCCGCACATCGTGCCGGAATGGTACTTCCTGCCGTATTACGCGATTTTACGTGCGGTCCCGGACAAGCTCGGCGGCGTGATCGCCATGGTGGCGTCAATCGCCATCCTGTTCGTGCTGCCCTGGCTCGACACCTGCAAGGTGCGGAGCGCGCGGTTCCGCCCGATTTACAAACAGTTCTTCTGGATTTTCCTCGCTGACTGTCTCGTTCTCGGCTGGGTCGGCGCCAATCCACCGGAAGGGTCGTTCATCCTCATTGGCCGCATCTGCACGGTTTATTATTTCGCCCATTTCCTGATCATCCTGCCGCTGCTCGGCAAATTCGAGCGCACCAGACCGCTGCCGGAAAGCATCCATCAGGCGGTGTTGGCTAAGAAAGGCGGCGGCGACGGCGCATCGGGCACACCGGGCGAGACCAGCACCGCGGGGAATCCGTGATGCGGGCCCGGCTGTTTGCCATGGCCGCGGCGCTTGGGCTGATGTTCACCGGCGTCGGGTATAGCCATGTGGCTCATGCTTCGGGCGACACGCCGGAGTTGCCGGATCATGAGTGGAAGCATACCGGCGTGTTCGGCACCTTCGATCGGGATGAGCTGCACCGCGGCTTCCAAGTTTTCCAGGAAGTCTGTGCAAGCTGCCATTCGCTTGAATTTATCGCCTTCCGCAATTTGGCGGAGATCGGTTTCAGCGAAGAGCAGATCAAAGCCATCGCGGCGGAATATGAAGTCGAGGATGGCCCGGACAACGAGGGCGAGATGTTCATGCGCCCGGCACGCGCGTCCGATTATTTCCCCGCCCCGTTCGCCAATCCGCAAGCCGCCCGCGCTTCTAACGGCGGTGCGCTACCGCCGGACCTGTCCTTGATGGTCAAAGCGCGCGATGGCGGCATCGATTATCTCTACGGCCTGCTTACTGGCTACGAAGATGAAGCGCCAGAGGGCTTCGAGCTGGTCGAGGGCATGAGCTACAATCACTATTTCCGCGGTAATCAGATCGCCATGCCGGCGCCACTTTACGACGAAGCGGTGGAATATGCCGATGGCACCGAAACGTCGATTGCGCAGTTGTCGCATGACGTCTCCGTCTTTCTCGCCTGGACGGCGGAGCCGGAGATGGAGATCCGCAAGAAGACGGGGCTCAAGGTCCTGATCTTCATCGCCATCTTCACGGCATTGATTTACATCATCAAGCGCCGCATCTGGGCCAAGCTACACTAGTACCAACGGGTCATAAGCATGACCCGTTGTATTTGATGCCTCAGACGCCGGGCGATCGCGTCCGCTCCCTTGGCTACCTCGTATTAACTCGGGCGTGCGGTCGCGCTTTCAGAACGCGCCGCGCTTTACGCAACGCGTTCTGCCGGAGCTGTCTGAAAAGCTAGCGCTTGCCCTCAGCGCTTAACCGCGCGGATGGTGGCGGAGGCGATGTAGGTTTCGATGCCGCGGCCGGGCGCCCAATCGGCGATGAATTCCCGGCTCTGCTCATTGACGTCGATCGTGGGGACATCGAACCCGGCAGCTGTCAATCCGGCCACCAGCGCATCGACATGAACCGCGCCGCCGATGCAGCTCGAAACCATGCCCATGTCGTTTTTCAAATCGTCAGGCAATTCTTCGGTGGCAACAATATCGGAAATACACATCCGCCCGCCGGGACGCAGCACGCGATAGGCATCGCGGAAGACCGCGTTCTTATCGGGCGCGAGATTGATGACGCAGTTGGAAATAATTACATCGACCGAGGCGTCGGCGAGCGGCAGATGCTCAATCTCGCCGAGCCGAAACTCGACATTTTGCGCACCTGATTTTTGCGCGTTGGCACGCGCCTTTTGCAGCATTTCCGGAGTCATATCGACGCCGATGACTCGGCCCGACGGGCCGACTTTGGTCGCCGCGAGGAAACAATCGAAGCCAGCACCAGAGCCTAGATCCAAAACGGTTTCGCCCTCGGCCAACTCGGCGATAGCGGTCGGATTGCCGCAGCCGAGGCCAAGATTGCTGCCTTCGGGCACCGCCGCCAGCTCATCTTCACCATAGCCGAGCACGCGGCCGTCGGTCGGCGCACTCTCGCCGGGCACCGGGCAACAGGAGAGGCGCGCCGCGGCGCCCGGGCCAGAGTTGGCACTGGGGCTGGTGCTGGTGCCGGGGCTCGAACTGGGGCCACAGCAGTCACTCGCAGTCTCGGCAACCGCGGCATAGGCGGTGCGAACGGAATTGCGGATTTCGTCGTTTGATTTGAGGTTGGTCATTTTTGTTCTCCCTTGGTCAATTTCTGTGCCGCAGCAAACGCCGCGAGCTGCGGCGGCACGTCGCCGCCGGCGAAACTAAAGAAATCGCCGAGGCGCGCTAGCGCTTCCGGATCGGCCCAGCATTCGACATGCTGCCCGGCCCGCTTCATATGGATGAGCCCGGCACGGCGCAGCTCTTTCAGGTGATGCGACACCGTCGAGGGCGCCAACTCCAGGCCGTCGCCCAACTCGCCAACGCAGGCGCGCATGTTCGGCGCGCACGCCTGTCCGGGCCGGCAACAGCGCGCCAAATTGACAAAAATCTTCAAGCGGTGCGGGTTGGACAGAGCCTTGAACAGTTCGGCCAGCTCTTCAGCGTCATTAGTTTGATAATTCGACATGTTTCGAAATATAGAATCTGTTGCCCTGATTTTCAAGAACTTTATGGCGGGGCCGCCGAGCATTGCGCCGCGCCGTTACGCACGACGCCAATTCGATCGTTCCGGCTAGGACGTCAACACCCGCCCGGCCACGGCATCGAGCTTGGTGACCAGCGCCGCATCGCGCGCATCCGGCGCGGTCATGACCGCATTGTCCAACGCCCGGTCGCAGCCGTCGCCACAGGCCGCCCGCTGCGGATCGATACCGGCCGCCAGAGCGGTGACCAGGGCGCGCGCATGGGCGGCATTTTCGCCGACCACTTGGATCACCGCCTCCACCGACACATTGTCATGATCTTCGTGCCAGCAATCATAATCCGTGACCATGGCCACGGTGGCGTAACAAATCTCGGCCTCGCGCGCGAGTTTGGCCTCGGGCATGTTGGTCATGCCGATCACGTCGCAACCCCAGCTGCGGTAAAGCTCGGATTCGGCCAGGGAGGAGAACTGCGGCCCCTCCATGACGATATAAGTCCCGCCCCGCACGGCACGGATGCCGGATATTTTCGCCGACGCCTGCATGAGATTCGCGCCGATACGGCCGCAAACCGGGTGCGCCATGGATACATGGGCGACGAGCCCAGCGCCAAAAAAGCTTTTGACGCGGGCGAAGGTGCGGTCGATGAACTGGTCGACAACGACGAAATCACCCGGCGCCAAATCTTCGCGCAACGAGCCGACCGCGCTCAGCGAGACGATATCCGTGACGCCGCAGCGCTTGAGCACATCGATATTGGCGCGGAAGTTGATCTCGCCGGGCGGGATGCGGTGGCCGCGCCCATGGCGCGGTAGAAAGGCGACGTCCAGGCCCTCGAGGTTGCCGAGCAGAACTTGATCGGATGGCTCGCCGAACGGCGAGGCGACGCTGACCCATTCGGCATCCTTGAGCCCATCGATCTGATAGAGACCACTGCCGCCGATAACGCCCAGGCGCACCGGGCGAACTTCATCGGTCATCGCCGCTTAGCCCAGATGCGCGGCAAAATGTGCCATTGTGCGCTCGCGCGCCAAGGCGAATGCCGCCGGATTATAATCGGCGCGCTGGTCGCAGTTGAAACCATGACCGGCGCCCTCATAGATGTGAATATCCACTTCCGGATGGGCGCTTCGGATGCCCTCGACCGTCGGCATCGGAATGCCGGCATCCTCGCTTCCGAAATGCAGAATCGTCGGTGAGCGCGGCTGCTCCTCCAGGAACTGTCCAATCTGGCCGCCGTAATAGCCGACCGCGCAATCGCTCTCAAGGCGGCAAGCGGCGAGCCAAGCGAGCGAGCCGCCCCAGCAATAGCCGACCACACCGACTTTTCCAGCCGCCCCAACGGCCTCGCGCAATGCGACCAGCCCCGCCCGCATATCGGCTATGGGATGGTCCCAGCCGGCGCCATCCTTTAGCGCGCGGCCCGCGGCGACGGTCTCGGCGGTATAACCCAAATCGACCCGACGCTGCGTACGGTCGAACATAGCCGGTGCGATGGCGAGATAACCGTCCGCCGCGAAAGCATCGCACAGCTCCCGAATATGTATGTTGACGCCGAAAATTTCCTGAATCACCAGCAGCCCGGCTTTGGCCGCGCCATCCGGCGCAGCGCGATAGGCGTCCAAGCTGTGACCGTCGTCCGCAGTCAAAACAATATGTTGTCCCATCCTGGCATCTCCCTTTACTGGCGCTTCACAGCTCAATAGCAGATTTCATACGTTGAAGCGAAACAGGATCACGTCGCCATCCTTGACCGTATAGTCGGCCCCCTCTTGGCGCATCTTGCCGGTCGATTTCGCCCCGATCTCACCGCCGCTGGCAACGAAATCTTCAAAGGAGATCGTTTCAGCGCAGATGAACCCGCGGGCCATGTCACTGTGAATATTGCCTGCCGCCTCGCGAGCGGTCGCACCCTTGCGCAGAGTCCAGGCACGTGCTTCCTTCGGCCCAGCGGTCAGGAACCGGATCAGTCCAAGCAGGTGGTGGCCAGCATGGATGACGCGCTCCAGACCCGCGGTTTCGAGACCGAGATCCTCGAGAAAAGCACGTTTTTCTTCGGCGTCGCCGAGTGCCGCAATTTCTGATTCGATGGCGGCCGAAACCACAACAGCCTCCGCGCCCTCACCCGCCGCCCGCTGAGCCACCGCGTCGCTCAGAGCATTGCCGTCACGCGCGTGCGGCTCGTCCACATTGCAGACATAGAGCACAGGTTTGGCGGTCAACAAATGCAGCATCTTCAGCAACTGGTGCTCATCTTCGGTCAGATCGACGGTGCGTACGGGCTTCCCGTTGCGCAGAACTTCCAACGCCCTTTCGATGAGCGGTTGCAGCGCCTTGGCTTCTTTGTCGGCCCCGCGGGCGCGCTTGATCACGCCGTCTAGTTGGCGCTCAAGACTCTCTAGATCGGCCAGCATCAACTCGGTTTCGATCAATTCTATGTCGCGAAGTGGATCGATCAGACCTTCTACATGACTGATTTGATCGTCCTCGAAGCAGCGCACCATATGGAGGATGGCGTCAACTTCGCGGATTTGCGCAAGAAATTTATTGCCCAGCCCCTCGCCCCCACTGGCGCCACGCACCAGACCTGCGATATCTACCACCTCAAGCATGGTGGCAACGATACGCGCCGATTTGGCGATGCCGGCAATGGTTTCAAGCTCTCGATCCGGCACCGGCACGCGTCCGACATTGGGCTCCACCGTACAAAAAGGATAATTTCCAGTATCCGCCAACGCCGCGCTGGTGAGGGCGTTAAACAAGGTCGATTTGCCGACATTGGGCAGGCCGACGATGCCGCATCTAAATCCCATCTTGACGCTCTTCTTCTTTGCTAGTTTCGTGTTGCACCGGGCGTGGTGGCGGCGCCAATAATGCGACGCGGGTCATGAAATCATTCTTGTCATCAAGCAGCAAAAGCGGCGCCGATTGCGCGGTCGCATCGACCAGCTTCGTCACCCATTCTCTGTCAGCCTTGGAAAAATCGCTCAGCACGTAGTCCGACACCTGGTCCTTGTCACCAGGATGGCCGATGCCCATTCGCACCCGCCAATAATCCGCGCCAATATGGGCGCCCAGACTTTTGATGCCGTTGTGACCGGCGCTGCCGCCGCCGAATTTCACGCGCAGCTTGCCGGGAGCGAGATCCAGCTCGTCATAGAAAACGAATAGTTCGGACGGTTCGATTTTGTAATAGCGCAAAATGGCGCCAAGCGCCTGCCCGGATTCATTCATGAATGTGGTTGCTTTGACGAGCACGACACGGGCATCACCGACGCGGCCTTCGGAGATATCCGCGGACAGACGGCTGCGGCTGCGAAAGCCAACGAAGCCATAGCGGCGAGCAATCTCGTCGGCCACCAGATAACCGATATTGTGTCTGTTTTTGGCATATCGGGCGCCCGGATTTCCGAGCCCGGCAAAAACATACATAATATTTTACGCCGTCCGTACGCGGACTGGACGCCCCGCGGCTAGGAGTCCGAGCCCTCCGAATCATCCTTTTGTGCTTCGCCGCCACCGCCTTCTTCGGCCGCCGCGCCTTCTGCGCCCTCTACGCCTTCTTCATCCTCTTCACCTTCGCCCACCTCTTCTTCCACATGGACTGTCGGCGCGGCGATAGTGGCGACGGTAAAATCGCGGTCGGTAATGGTCGTCGTGACGCCTTCCGGCAGTTCGATAGCGCTGATATGCAGGCTATCGCCAATTTGGAGGGCAGAGATATCGGCGACGAGGGTATCCGGAATGGATTCGACCGGGCACAGAAGCTCGATCTCATGGCGCACGATGTTGATCACGCCGCCGCGTTTCAGACCCTCACACTCTTCCTGTCCCTCGAACCTGACGCCGACGAACACGGCGATCTGGGCACCTTTTACATAACGCAGAAAATCCGCATGCAGCGGCGCATCCGTCACCGGATGAAGCTGCACATCACGCGGCAGGACGCGCAAGGTATCGTCATCGACATTGAGATCAAAGAGACGGGTAAAAAACCCGGGGCGGCGAAATTCCTTGCCGAACTCGGCGAGATTCAGGGACAGCTGCACCGGTTCTCCCACGCCGCCATAAACGATGGCGGGCATGCGGCCATCGACGCGCAATCTCCGCGCCGGACCCTTGCCGGTCAATTCACGCGCCTTGGCGCTGATCGAACTAATATCACTCATTGTCTTTTCCTTACACGTTCGCTGTTCTGCGCCTCCCGCCAACAGGAGGGACGCTCAATTGAACAGGCTTGAGACGGAGCTTTCCGCACTAATTCGCCGGATTGCTTCCGCCATGAGTTTCGCAATGGATAAAATCTTGATGCTTTCCGAAACCCGCATGGCCTCGGTCATAGCGATCGTATCGGTCACCACAAGGGATTTGAGGTCAGAGGTGGATACCCGCGCCACCGCGCCACCGGACAAAACGGCATGGCTCACATAGGCATGAACTTCGCTGGCGCCGGCCTCTTTTAAAGCGGCGGCGGCGTTGCACAAAGTCCCCGCCGAATCGACGATATCATCGACCAATATGCATTGCCGCCCTTCGACATCGCCGATGATATTCATCACTTCCGACACGCCGGCTTTTTCTCGCCGCTTGTCAACGATGGCGAGATCCGCTTCGAGCCGACTTGCGATCGCCCGCGCCCGCACGACACCGCCGACATCAGGCGAGACGACCATCAAATTCCCATTCGGGAAATTACGCTCGATATCGCTAATTATTTCCCCGGCGGCATAGAGATTATCAACCGGAATATCGAAAAAGCCTTGAATCTGTCCAGCATGCAGATCGAGGGTGAGCACCCGGTTGGCGCCCGCGGCAGTAATAAGGTTTGCTACAAGCTTGGCCGAGATCGGCGTCCGCGGCGCCGATTTACGGTCCTGCCTGGCATATCCGAAATATGGCAATACTGCGGTGATGCGCCGTGCCGAAGAGCGTTTGAGCGCGTCCAGGCAGACCAGCAACTCCATCATATTGTCGTTGGCCGGCGACGAGGTCGATTGAATGACAAAGACATCCTCGCCGCGCACATTCTCGTGTATCTCGACGAAAATCTCATTGTCCGAAAAGCGCCGGACAGTGGCTTTGGTCAACGGAATATTGAGCGAAGCGGCAATCGCTTCGGCGAGAGGCCGGTTACTATTTCCGGCGAGGAGCTTCATTGATATTACTCTCCACTAACGGCCACGGTCCGGTCGATCTTCATGTGGCCGACGGTTCTTTAAAAATTTACGCATGGAGTTGCCCAATCGGCGCGGCGGAATGTATCAAGACGGTTTGGTACTGTAAACGCCCTTGGCGGCAATAATTTACGCTCTCTTGCCGACTTATTCGAGCGCGCCGACGCGCGCCAACATGGCAACAATCCCCTGCGCGCCATTTTCGGCCACAACCCGCGCAATTTCGCCCCACCCTCCATCGAGCGCGCCCAGTGGCAAGACATTGCTCTGACTGACCGTGCCAATGCGCACGCCATCCGCGGTAAGGACCGCCCAATCGACGGTGATCGATTGATGAAGGTGCGAATCGGGCGCTTCCGCAACATAGACGCTGCCGAGCACGATGAAGGACGCGTTCTCAAGCGATTCGGCGGATATGAACCCGGACTGGACCAACGCCTGACGCATAGCTTGGGTCAGTGCCTGGCGGCCGTCGCCGGGCGCTCCGTCAACAGGCTGTACGGCCAGGCTTAGTCCAGCGCTGGCCGGCGCTGGCGGGGCCGGATTGAGAATTGCAGCGAAGCTCTGGGCCACGATCGCAGCACGGTCGGCGTCTCCGTGGTCGTCGAAGCGGAAAATTACTTTGCCGCTTGGCTCAGCAAGTGACCAACGCATCGCCCCAGCTGTACCGGGCTCGGCCGAAATACGGTAACTGGCGCGGTTACTGGCGTGCCGCCCGGCCGCCACGTCGAGCGCCCGCAACGCCAGCACCAAATCTCCGGACAAGCGCGCCGAATCAGCCTCCGGCATCCCCGGAATCGGCTCGACGAACACCCCAGCGCGCGGGCCGAAAGCCTCTTCCAGGGCTTCCGGTGATGCCTTATCAACCGGCTGAAACGGTCGTGGCAAGTCGCCGCAGGCGGCGAGCACAACAGCGCACAGCAGGATCGTCAATAATTGAGCAGAACGCTTCATAAATGGCAGCGGTTACATGAACACACAGCCCGCCATGAGCCCGATGAAGAGAAAAGCACTAAACAGGATCATGTGCGGCATGCGCGTCAGTCCGCCAGCGCGATCGCCGCAAGAAGGCGGCCATAATCGCTCTCGCCGTGCTGGCTGTTGCGCCGATAGCTAAAAAATTGCGCATCCTCGGCATAGGTATCGCGCTTTAGCTGAGCGACTTCGCCGAGACTGAGGGCGCTGAGGCGGCGCGCCACATAGCCGGGCAAGTCGAACAGATAATGCCCATCGCGTGCGGCGGGGCGAAAAAATTCGTGCGCGCCGGGGTGTTGCGCCAAAAACGGCGCCGGAAAACCTGGCCCGACTTCATAGGATTCGGGGCCGATGGTGGGGCCGATCACGGCGTGGATCGTGGCGGCGTGCGCGCCCAGCCGGCACATCGCGGCGACACCGGCCTCGAGAATGCCGCCAAGCGCGCCGCGCCACCCGGCGTGCAGCGCGCCGATTACGCGGTGGTCGCTATCTGCCAGCAGGACCGGGGCGCAATCGGCAGTCAAAATGCCGAGCACGACGCCAGGCCTATTGCTGACCAATGCGTCTGCGCGCGGCGCATCAGCATGTGACCACGCCTTTTCAACCGCCACCACCTGATCGCTATGTATCTGATAGGGAGTACAGAGATCACCGGCAGAGAATCCGAACGCCGTCGCCGCCCGCGCCCTGTTTTCGCGCACCGCCTCGGGATCGTCGTTCGAGCCATAGCCGCAATTAAGCGACGCATAAAGACCGCTGCTGACGCCGCCGGCGCGCGTAAAAAACCCATGTCGTACGGCACCAGACGCCGCCAGCGCGTCATGTTCGAGTGCACTCACCATGTGCCGGTACCACCAGGCGACACGCGAAGTGCGGCCGCCGAGCGCTCTAGACCGGCAGGCACAGGAGCATCCGTTTGGGTTACCGCCAGGACCTTGAACAAATCTCCCATTTGCCGCGTGTCGAGCAATCGGTGCAGCGCCGTGGCGATTTCATGCCCCTGTTCTGGGGTGGCCGAGCGCTGCAACGTGGCGGCCCGCGCCTCGATGCCAAGCCGTTGCAGGAATTCGCACTGGCGTACCGGTCCGTGCAACGAAACCCCCGACGCGGCACGACCGAGCGCCTCGAAATCCACATGCGAGGTCAAATCGGCGAGACCCGGCTCGGCGAATATCGATTGTGCCCGGTGGGCGCGTACCGCCTGCAATGTATCGCCATTGGCGCTCTCGCCATGACCGTAGTCGATAATCAGCGCGGCGCCGCCATAACGTTCCAGGCGCGCCGCGATATCGGCCATGTAAGTGTTGCGCGCTGGCGCCTGTTCGAACACGTCACCGGATTTTCCCAGCCTGTTCAACGCGCAAGGTAGCGCCGCCAATTGCAAACGGCAGGCTCCATCGCGGAACGTCACAAGACGTTCGCGCCAACCCTCGGCGGTCATTTCATATTGATGAACAGGCAGGGCATCAAAAAATTCATTGGCGATCAGCAACAGCGGACCGGGCGGAACAGTGTCGAGCGACAAATGCCATGCTGCCGGGGCGCCGACCAGGCGTTGGCGCTGCGCGTCGCGGAGGCGGTCGCCGGTTTCGACGAGATGGAGCGAGAAAGCCCGGCAAAACTCCGGCTCGGCACGGACGGCGCGCAGCGCATCCTGCATCAAGGAGCCGCGGCCCGGCCCGAGTTCGACCAGATTGATGCGGCTCGGCGCGCCCATCTGGCGCCAAGTAACGGCACACCAAAGGCCGATCAATTCGCCGAACATCTGGCTCACTTCAGGCGCAGTGATAAAATCTCCGGCGGCGCCAATCGGCTCGCGGCGACGGTAGTAGCCATGCTCCGGATCGCTCAGGCATATCTCCATGTACCGCGACATCGTTATCGGCCCGCTCTCGGAGATTATCTGCTTGAGGCGCTTCGCGAGTGGAGTCAGGGCTCAGCCCCCCGCTGCCAGCGGCCGCCACGGCCTTGTGCGGAGCGCCAAATAGTGCCCGATCGCCAACATCGGCAGCGACAAGATTTGGCCCATGGTGATGCCGCCAAGGATATATCCGAGGAATATATCTGGCTCGCGGAACAGTTCGACCACGATGCGCGACAGGCCATAACCGATCAGGAATATTCCGGTGAGCAGGCCCGGGCGCTGGCCGGCGCGCAACACAAAAGCCGACAGCGCCAGAACGGTGAACACGACCAGCCCTTCGAGAAAGGCCTCATAAAGTTGGCTGGGATGGCGCGCCGCCGGGCCGCCGCCGGGGAACACCATCGCCCAGGACACGTCGCTCGGCCGGCCGTAAAGCTCGCCGTTAACAAAATTAGCGATGCGCCCAAAGAAAAGCCCGATGGGAACGGCGCAGGCGGCGGCGTCAGCCACTGAAAGCACATTTAGTTTCCGCATCCGGGCAAAGAGAAACAGCGCGCCGATCACGCCCAACATGCCGCCATGAAAGGACATGCCGCCCTGCCAGACGACCGGTATTTGCCCAGGATGGGCGATGAAATAGCTCGGTTGATAGAAGATGACATAGCCAAGACGCCCGCCAACGATGACACCGATCGTACACCACACCAGGAAATCATCGACGGCGCGACGATCGAGCCCCGGCACGGTTCCCTTGACGAGATAGCGGATGTAGCGCCAGCCAATCACCAGCCCGAGCACGTAAGCCAGAGCGTACCAGCGGATTGCGACCGGGCCGAAACTGACGATGACCGGGTCCAAATTGGGAAACGCCAGCGCGAAGCTCATCGGTAAGGGTCCTTTTGGTTTAGGTAATCGCACACATAGCTGCTGACACCGTCCTCCAGAGAGGTGAAGGGCTGCGCATACCCGGCGGCGTGCAATCGCGCCATGCGTGCCTCGGTAAAATATTGATAGCGCTCGCGAATAGCTTCCGGCATGTCGATATATTCAATCTCGGGTTCACGTTCCAGCGCGCCGAACAGGGCTTTCGCCAAATCATCAAAACTGCGCGCCTGGCCGGTCCCAACATTAAAGAGACCATTTACCTCTTCATGTGCCAGCAACCACAGCATGACGGCCACACAATCTCCAACCCAGATGAAATCGCGCAGCTGCCCGCCATCGGCGTAATTGGAGTGATACGATTTAAACAGACGCACCGGCTGCCCCTGAGCGGCAGCGGGATAAGCGGTGGCGACGACGCTTTTCTGATTGCCTTTGTGATATTCGTTGGGCCCGAACACGTTGAAAAACTTGAGCCCCGCCCATTGCGGCGGCCGCTCCGCGCCACTGGCAATCAGCGCGGCCACGCGCCGGTCAAACAGATGCTTGCTGCGGCCATAGAGATTGAGGGGACGCAGCACCGCCAACGCGCGGACAGAGCCGTCATCGTCGAAGCCCATCGCGCCATCGCCATAGGTTGCCGCCGAGGAGGCATAGATAAAACGTACATCTGCGCCCGCGCACCAGTGCCACAAATCCAGGCTGAGGCGGTAATTGTTGCGCGCGAACAGGCCGGCATCGGTTTCCATCGTCGATGACGTGGCGCCCATATGGAAGACCGCCCGCATTTCGCTGCGATGCGCTTCCAAAAAAGAGAACAGCGCCTCGGGCTCGACATATGCTGCGAGTTGACGCTTGGCGGTATTGCGCCCGCCATCGCCGGCGTCAGTCCTATCGCATACGGCGATCGGGCCAGCGCCGCTCTCCTCCAGTCCTGCGACTAGATTTGAGCCGATGAATCCGGCGCCGCCTGTCACTAATATCATTCGCTTTTTTTCGCCAAGGTTGCGGACAGTGCGGTCGACCGCACCTTATATTGCTCCTGCCACGCCACCGGCAAGGCGCGCTGAAGGTGAATTATACAGGCGCTACCGCCAACAGGCTGTATTATAAGTGAATCCCGCCGCATGGAGTACGAAATGCAGACGAATAACCGAATACTGGACGATTTAGCGCGGGTCGCCGGCACCGCTATGGGCGCCGCTGGCGGCGTCAAAGGCGAATTCGAAACTCTTCTGAGACGCCAGTTCGAAAAAATATTGGACGGCATGGACATGGTCAGCCGCGATGAATTTGACGCGGTCAAGGAAATGGCGGCGAAAGCGCGCGCAGAGCAGGAAGCGCTTAACCTTCGTGTCGAGCAATTGGAGCAGGCGTTGAAAGCGAAAAATGGCGCAAAATAGCCATCCTTCACGGCTCGCCGAGGAAAGCGGATAGTTCGACCGAACCTACTAGATTTTGCGCTTTAATTTGGCCTCTACACAGCCTATTGTATGACACAATACAATTTGGGCACGTGCGGCCACGTACCACAATATATAGATTACTGGTGAGTGTGACCGCGCGGTCGTGAATTATTGAGAACCGCCAAACGGACACGCACATGTCGACAATCCTAAGTTCGGTAGATTTTCTCGACAACAATCCGCTCGACATTGTCGAGCGGGTGGCGGGCGCTGCGGATATTCCCTTCGAGCGCTTCAACGAAGAGGAATTGCTTGCAGCGCACTATGCCGGCCCCTGGTGCGCCTACGAGATGTGGTTCGCCTATAGCTCCGACGTTGATGCGCTAGAATTCCGTTGCGGCTATGACATGAAGGTACCCGACGAGCGGCTGGTGGATATCCACGGCCTGCTGGCGCTGATCAATGAGCATATGTGGCTCGGCCATTTCGACCTCCGGCAGGATGAGAAACGGCCAACGTGGCGCCATACTTTCATTTTCAGAGGCGCGCCACATCCGACGGAAGGGCAGATTGAAGATATGCTGGGCATCGCCTTGCAGGAATGCAATCGTTTTTACCCGGCCTTCCAGCACGTCATTTGGGCCGGCAAATCGCCCCGCGATGCGCTCGATGCCGCCCTCTTCGAGACCGCCGGCGAAGCCTGATGCCGGCGATACCGTCCCGCGGCATCGTGTTGGCCGGCGGCGGCAAAATGGGCAGTGCGCTGCTCACAGGCTGGCTTGAAAGCGGCGTCAACGCGGCAGAAATTTGTGTTGTCGAGCCGGAAGCCAGCGCGGCCAAGCGTTTAGCGGGGCTCGGCGTAAAGATCGTTGCGGCGGCGGCCGAACTGCCGGGCGCGGCAGAGACGGTCATCTTCGCGGTCAAACCGCAAATCATGAACGATGTCGTGCCGAACTATATGCGGCTTGCCGGCGGCGAGACGGTTTTTCTCTCAATCGCTGCGGGCTGCACGATATCGCTATTCGAAACTCATCTCGGCGCTGTACCAGTGGTTCGCGCCATGCCGAATACGCCCGCGGCGATCGGCCTCGGCATAACGGTCGCCTGCGCCAATGGGCGAACCAGCGACGGCCAAAAAGCCCGCTGCCAGAAGTTGCTCGAAGCCGTCGGCGAGGTAGCCTGGGTCTCTGAAGAGGGTCTGATGGACCCGGTCACGGCGGTCTCGGGCAGCGGCCCCGCTTATGTCTTCCTATTGATCGAAACGCTCGCCGCCGCCGGGATGGAAGCAGGGCTTAGCGCCGATCTCGCCATGCGTCTGGCGCGCGCGACAGTGCGCGGCGCCGGCGAATTAGCTAGCCGTTCCGAGGACGCGCCGGACCAACTGCGGGTCAACGTCACCAGCCCGGGCGGCACCACGGCTGCGGCGCTGGAGGTGTTGATGGCCGAGGACGGCCTTGGCCGCCTGATGAAGCGCGCTGTCCTGGCCGCAACCGACCGCTCGAAGGCGCTCGCGGGATAAATCGCATTCGACGAATTGACCCGCGCCAGAGGTGTGCCTACATAATGACGAGCAGCTACGACAACCCAGAAATAATGGCGGTACCGACGAGATGCCCAGGAAAACGGATTATCCCCGCCTGATCGTCGACAATGCGCTCGAATTGGCGGCTATCAAGGGCTGGGCGCAGACGAGCCTGAACGATATAGCCGCGGCAGCCGGTCTCTCTTTGGCCGCCTTACACGGCACCTATCCCTCGAAGACAGCGATTGTCGCAGCCTATACGACACGTGTGGATGAAGCCGTGCTGAACGATATCGACCCGGAATTAGCCGATAAATCGAGCCGGGAGCGGCTGTTCGACGTGTTGATGAAGCGCTTCGATGCAATGAATCCGCACAAGGCGGCTGTGCGCTCGATCTTACGGGCGTCGACGTCGGATGTGGAAACACTGGCGCGCGGGCCGTTGAGCCTATACCGCTCGATGCGCTGGATGATGGAGGCCGCGAATATTCCTTATTCAGGCGTGCGCGGGCAGCTTCGCATCAAGGGTTTGGCGCTGATCTATCTCGCTGTGTTGCGAACTTGGTTCAACGATGACAGCGAGGACATGTCGCGCACCATGGCATCTCTCGACCGACAGCTAAACCGGGCGGATCGGCTGTTAGGATTTCTGCGCCGGCGCGGACGCCGCGCGTCCGAATCGCCGGACAGCGAAACCGGTACAGACGAGCCCTCCGGACCCGTAGAGGCCGGCGCTGGCTGAGACGCCGCTTTCATTCGAGAATTTTCTCAAGGTCGATATTCGCGCCGGCACAATCCTGCGCGCCGAGCCCTATAACGAGGCGCGCGTCCCGGCCTACAAATTATGGATCGATTTCGGCCCCAATATCGGCGAACGCAAGACATCGGCGCAAGTAACTGAAAATTACCGATGCGAAGACCTGGTTGGCAGGCAAATTGCCGCCGTAGTCAATTTTCCGCCCAAACAAATTGGCACTTTCATGTCGGAGGTCCTGGTGCTTGGCTTTCCCGGAGCAACCGGCGAGGTCGTGTTGATTGCGGCGGAGCGTCCGGTTTCTAACGGCGCGCGTCTGTACTAGACGGGTAAGCGCAGCACTGCGCGTAGGCCGCCCGAGCTTGCTGCCTCCAAAGTGATATCGCCGCCATGGCCGCGCGCGACATCGCGCGCGATGGCGAGACCAAGACCGGCCCCGGCGTAATTGGGACTGCGCGAATCATCTAGGCGGAAGAATGGCTTGAATACATCATCGATGCTTTCAGGAGGAATTCCCGGGCCGTCATCCTCGACGGTCACCTCAACACTGCCCCCTGTGAGGCGCGCCTTGACGTGAGTATGCTCGCCATAGCGCACCGCATTATCCACCAAATTGGTCAGACAGCGCTTGATGGCGTTCGGCCGGAGAGGCAGGGTCAGCGCCCGCCCAGCATCAAGCGTCAACGCGGCGCCGTTCCGCCGCGCGCCCTCGGCGACTTCGCCAATCAGCGCCGAAAGATCGACAGGCACCGGCGCCTCGGCACCCTGACCACGCGTAAACGCCAAATATTCGTCGATCATTTTCTCCATTTCGGCGATGTCGGCTTCAACCTCCAACACGTCGGCCCGCGCCTCCGGCAGGGTCTCGCCCAGCATTGCGAGCTGCAGCTTGATGCGAGTGAGCGGTGTCCTGAGATCGTGAGAGACACCGGCCAGCATTTCCGTTCGCTGATCGATATGGCGCGCGATGCGCCCGCGCATATCGATGAACGCCGCCGCGGCTTGGCGAACTTCGGTCGCGCCGGCGGGCTTGAACTCAACCTCGGTGCGGCCCTTGCCAAACGCCTCCGCCGCCGCCGCCAGGCGCCGGATCGGCTGAATTTGGTTGCGCAGGAAAAAAATCGCGATTGCAGTGACCACCAGTGCCGTGCCGACCATCCACAACACGAAAATATAAATTGTGGTGGAGAACATGCGTTTACGCGGCGTGAGGATGTTTAACACGCCTTCCTGCAATTCGATGCGGACCGAGATGTTGTCGTCGTCCCGCCGTGTATCGATGTGAAAAGGTATAACGAGCCGCTCGGACAGCGCATGTTGCAGCATGCGATCCGCATTTCTGCTTAGCTTGGGCGCCGCCGCAGGCAATTTGACGCCCGGTTGGAAGACGGCATTTATTTGCATTTCGCGATAGGCCGCGCGCAGCGTCCATTCACGAAACTCATCTTCGGGATATTTCTGTATGGTCCGCATGACGTAGATGATGTCGCCGGTCAGACCCAAGGCCAGCCGCCGGCTGACCGTATCCCAATGGCGTTCGAAAAAGATGTAGGCGACCACGCCTTGCAGCAGCACCAAGGGGATCAACAGGATTAACAGGGAGCGCCAGAACAAGCCCTTGGGCGTGAGGCGTCTCAGCAAACTTACATGAGCGGCCGCCATGGCGAATTTCTAGAGCGGGCGCAAGGTGTAACCCTCGCCCCATACCGTCAGGAGATGGCGTGGCGCGCTCGGATCCGATTCGATCTTGCGACGGAGACGGGCAATTTGCACATCGATCGCGCGGCCGCCAGCGTCGATGCCGCAATGCCGGCACAGCTGCTCGCGGCTGAAAGTGACGCCGAGCTGGCTCACGAACAGCGTCAGCAATTGGGACTCGGTATGGGTTAGACGCACACTCTCGCCATCGCGCGCCAACTCGGCGCGCGCCGGATGAAATTCAAAGCCGCCAATGCTCACGGGTGTCTCGATAGCGGGCGGCGGCACCGCCCGGGTACGGCGCAAGATCGTCGCAATACGCAGCAACAACTCGCGCGGCTCGAAGGGTTTGGTCAAATAATCATCGGCGCCGCTCTCCAGCCCAGAGATGCGGTCCTCTGCCTCACCCATTGCGGTGAGCAACAGGATCGGCACCGAGAGGCGCTCGCGCAGACGGCGGGTCAACTCCACACCGCTCTCGCCCGGCATCATCACGTCGACTACCAGAAGGTCGAATGCGAGGCCGCGCAGCTTCGATTCAGCCTCTGCCGCGGTCTGCGCCGTGGTGACGCGATAGCCATTCTCGCTGAGATAGCGTCTGAGCAGTTTGCGCAAACGGTCGTCGTCATCGACCACCATGATATGCGGCGCATCGGCGTCGAGCGCCGGCGCCGAATGCGATCTCTGGCGCGCCTGATCCTGGTTCATAATGCTAGTATATGCCAACGACGCCCCGATTGGGCAAAGCGCTCGTGGCAGGAGGAGCGCTAATCCTCGAAGCGCTGGCGATCAGCCTTATCGATGATGCCGAGCAACACCTTGCGGTAACCTTCCACGGCGTCGCCGCCGGCGGAACGGTAAGCTGCACCAATACGGGCGCGCTGAACTTCCGACAGGCGACGTTCCAATTCCAACCCCTTGTCGGTGAGCTGCAATAAACGCCGCCGTCTGTCGGCCTGCGCCTTCTGCACCGAAACGAAACCTTCTTTGACCAATTGGCTGAGAACGCGCGACAGGCTTTGTTTGGTGATACGCAGAATGGCCAGCAACTCGGCCACTGAAATCGCTGGGCTGCGGGCGACAAAATAGATCACTCGGTGATGCGCTCTGCCAAACCCATAGGTCGCCAGGATGGCATCGCATTCCGCCGTAAAATCGCGATAGGCGTAAAACAGCAGCTCGATTCCCTGGTGGAGCTGGTCGTGACGAAGGAAAAGGGGGTTGGGCCCCGATTTTAAGTCAGTCATGTTGACTTATATGCAGTGTGGTGATAGAGAACGCAACCGCTTTTCGACGGGGCAAGGCGGTTTGGAGCGGGAGAACGAGCGCAAATGGCCGACATGATACCTTTTGACGACCGGGACGGCGTGATATGGCTTGACGGCAAAATGGTGCCATGGCGTGACGCCAATCTCCACGTGCTCAGCCATGCGTTGCACTATGCCAGCTGCGTGTTCGAGGGCGAGCGTGCCTATTCGCGACGCATCTTTAAATTGCAGGAACATACTGAGCGGCTGTTCGAATCAGCGTCACTGCTCGACATGACAATTCCCTTTACGGCGGACCAGATCAATGCCGCCTGCAACGAGGTAATATCTGCACAGGGCATCGTCGACGGCTATATCCGCCCGGTGGCATGGCGCGGCGCCGAGATGATGGGCGTCTCAGCGCAAGTAGCCAAGACCCATGTGGCGATCGCCACTTGGCCCTGGCCAAATCTGTTCGGCGACGAGAAGCGTGAGCGCGGCATCCGCATGAAGACTTCGAAATGGCGCCGCCCCTCGCCCGATACCGCACCGGTCAAAGCAAAAGCGGCGGGGCTCTACATGATCTGCACGCTATCCCGCCATGCGGTCGAGCCCGAAGGCTATGATGACGCCTTGATGCTGGATTGGCGCGGGCAAATCGCTGAAGCCACTGGCGCCAATATCTTCCTCGCCCAAAATGGCGTGCTGCACACGCCGACGCCTGACTGTTTTCTCGACGGCATTACGCGCCGCACCGTCATGGACCTCGCGCGCAAGCGCGGCTATGAGGTGGTGGAACGCGTGATCATGCCGGAAGAACTCGCCCATACAGACGAAGTATTCCTCACCGGCACCGCCGCCGAGGTCACGGCGGTCGGCGAAATCGACCAGCATAATTACCAGGTTGGGCCAATCACCCGTCAATTGATGGCAGATTACGACGCGGAAGTGCGCAAAGACGGCTGAGCCGCGCCGACGGCGTGGACTATTTCTCGGTTGCCGTCCATTTTTGCGCGGCCTGATCGTCCGAGGCACACGCCTCGACCCACTCTTCGCCGGCATCGCGCTCCTCCAACTTCCAGAACGGCGCGCTGGTTTTTAGCCAATCGATGAGAAAAGCGCAGGATTCCAGGGCCGCCTTGCGGTGCGAGGATGCGGTGATCACCAGAACGATGCGCTCGCCGGGCTCAAGTCGGCCGTAACGGTGAATGACCAGGCAGTCTTCAAGCGGCCAGCGCTGGCGCGCTTCGGCCTCAATTTCGGCCAACTTTTTCTCGGTCATGCCGGGGTAATGCTCAAGCGTCATGGCGCCGATGGCGGCACCGCCATCCGATCCCCGCACCAAGCCGGTGAACGACGCGAGGGCGCCGACATTTTTTCCGCTCATCGCCGCCATCTCAGCGCCGACATCGAAATCTTCGCGCTGTACGCGGATCATCGCTTACCCTCAACCGCCCGTTACGGGGGGGAAGAACGCGACTTCATCGCCCTCGGCGAGTGGATGGTCCAGCTTGGCGAAATCCTGATTGACGGCAAAGCGCACCGCGGAAAGATCGGCCAGCGCCTCACTGTAGCCGGGGCCGCGGGTTTTAAGCCACTCGACGAGCCCAGCAATCGTGGCGATATCTTCGGGCAGGGAAACGTCCTCCTCACCGAGGCCGATCTTCTGTTTGAGCCAGGCAAAATAGAGCAATTTCACGGCATGTCCTCAGCGCATCATTTCGTTGAACGGCAGAAAATCTACTGTCATGCCGCGTTCCACCTGGGTCACATCTTCGGGCAATTCGATTAGCCCGTCGGCGAACACCGCAGAAGACAGGATTCCAGCGCCACCCCGATCGTATTTCTCCGCCGCCAGGCTGCCATCGTCAAGCGTGCGCAGGCGCGCGCGCAGCCATTCGCGCCGGCCCTTCTTCTTTTTGTAATCGAAATCTGCGCGCACAGGGTAGTGATGCGGCTCGACTTCCGCGGCGCCCGAGAGGCGAAGCAGAAGCGGCCGCGCGAAACGTAGAAAGGTCACCAATACCGCCACTGGATTGCCCGGCAGCCCGACAAACGGTACCCGGCCAACTTGCCCGAGCGCGATTGGCCGGCCTGGGCGGATTGCGAGACGCCAAAAATGCAGATTGCCGAGCGCCTCGACCGCCGCCTTGATGTGATCCTCCTCGCCAGTCGATACGCCGCCGGACGTGATCAGCACATCATGCGAGCCGGACGCCTTGTCGAGCGCTTGGCGCACCGCAGCGAGTCGATCGGGAAGAATACCGAGATCATCGACATCGCAGCCCAGCGTTTCCAATAGCGCGATGACCATGAAGCGGTTGGAATCATATATGCCGCCCGGTGGCAGCGCCGCACCGGGCTCGAATACTTCATCGCCGCTCGAAAAAACCGCGACCTTGAGCGGCTGGTAGACCCAGAGGGTGGTAAGGCCGACCGAAGCGGCGAGGCCTATATCCTGTGGTTTGAGGCGCCGCCCGGCAGACAGGATGACGGCGCCGTTTTTGATATCCTCGCCAGCGAAGCGTCGGTTGGCGCCCAGTTTGATGCCGGGCGGGATGACCACAACGCCGTCTACTTCGCGGCAATCCTCCTGCATCAACACCGTATCCGGGCCGGACGCGCCATCTTCGCCGCCCGGCATCGGCGCGCCGGTAAAGACCCGCAAGGCAACGCCGCGCCGCGCCGCATGGCCGAGCGGCCGGCCGGCGGGAATGCGCTCACTCCACGACAGGCTGGTTTCCCCCTCCGGGTTGAGGTCGTCAAAGAACACCGCCCAGCCATCGACCGCGGCATTGTCATGCGGCGGCACATCGCGGGCGGAAAGAACATCGCGCGCCAAAATACGGCCATGCGCTTGGTGCAGGCTTACTTCCTCCGGCGTGGCGACGGTATCGGTGGTTTCGGCAAGGCGCGCCAAAGCCTCTGTAGCCGGCATCAGCTCGCCGCCAAAAGCAAAACAATCATCGCTTAACTGCGCCATCAGCGCCGCTCCACAGGTTCATGCCGCAGTTTGTAAGTATCCGGTTGGCGCCTTATCAATTGGCAATGCGCCATGACGAAATCGGCGATCGCCGGAATATCATTCAAATCCAATACTAGGATATCACCCTTCTCAAGCAGCCCCTCGGGCCTGCCGCTATCACTCGCTACGGCGACCACCCAATCATCTTCGGCGGCGAGCAACGGCAACCCCGTTTCAGCCCGATAGACCTCCAACTTGGCGTGGTCATGGCGTTTGAAACCCTCGATCAGAAGCAGATCAACATCCGAGAATTGTTCATACAACTCTTCTAACGACGGCTCGGGCTCGCCCTGCAATTCATGCACCAGTGCCCACCGCCGGTCGGAGACGTATAATACTTCATTCGCGCCGGCATCGCGCCATGCGGAGACATCATGGCCGGGGGCGAACAGATCGAACTGGTGGTGGGTGTATTTCATTGTCGCCACCACTAGGCCGCGCGCCGCGAGCTCGGGCAGCAATCGGCGCAGCAGCGTCGTCTTGCCGCTACCGCTCCATCCGGCGATGCCGAAAACCTGCATATCGCGCCTCACGCGCTGGGCCGCATCGGTGTCGTTCCTTGGCGCAGAACGGCGCGAAAATATAAAATGGCGCTCAGCCAACTCAACAGCGCGGCGAGCCAGAGAGCCGCTTCGCCGGCCAATTGGAGCGGCGCGCTGAGCGATACCAAGCCCGGCGCCATCAACAGCAGCGCGATGGCCGCCATTTGGGCCGCGGTTTTCCATTTTCCGAGACGGCTGACCGGCAGGGCGGCACGCCCCGCCAAACCTTCGCGCACCCCCGATATCAGCAATTCGCGACATAGAATCGCTACCACCGGAATGGCCGCCGCACGTTCGGACGCGACCAGCATGATCAGCGCGGCGGCGACGATCAACTTATCGGCGATGGGATCGAAGATACGGCCGAATTCGCTAGTCTGGCCGAAACGTCGCGCCAACCAGCCATCGAAAAAATCGCTGACTGCGGCGGCGATAAAGAGCGCAAATACTGCCCATACCGCGACCTCGCCAGGCACATAAAATAGGCCTACAAAGGGTGGTATTAGGGCGACCCGGCCCACAGTGAGGAGATTTGGCAAATTTGTCATGATCGTGTGACTTTGGCTCGCCGGAACTCTATCACGCTCAGGACTCGGCGTGGAAATGATCGAAGATCGAACGCGCGAGCGCACTTGAAATGCCGTGCACTTGCTCGAGATCGGACAGTCCCGCCTGCGACACCCCGCGCGAAGAGCCGAAATGGTGTAGCAGTGCCTTCTTGCGGCTGGGGCCGACGCCCTGAATGCCATCGAGCTGAGAGCGCGACACATTGCGTGCACGGCGTGCGCGGTGCGTGCCGATGGCGAAACGGTGCGCTTCATCGCGCAGGCGCTGGATGAAATAGAGCACCGGATCGCGCCGCTCCAACGATATGGGCTGGCGCTCGGGCAGGAAGATACGCTCCAGTCCGGCGTTTCTGTCGGGTCCCTTAGCGACTGCTGCGAGGGCGACATCGCCGACGTCGAGCTCGGCAAATATTTCCAAAGCGGCACTGAGCTGCCCGGCGCCGCCGTCGATCAGCACCAGATCCGGCCAGACGCCATGGGCGCGCTCGGGGTCTTCCTTCAGCAGGCGCGAAAAGCGGCGCGACAGCACTTCGCGCATCATGCCGTAATCATCGCCGGCGGTGATGCCGCCTTCGGCCTCGGGGATCGCGTCGCTACGGATATTGAACTTGCGATATGCCTTTTTTAGGAATCCTTCAGGCCCGGCGGCAATCATCGCACCGACCGCGTCGGTGCCCGAAATATGAGAGTTGTCATAAACCTCAATGCGCTCAGGCACGCCGTCCAACGCCAGCCTGTCAGCCAAACCTTCCAGCATTTTTCTCTGCGCCGCACTTTCGGAGAAACGCCGGGCTAATGCCTCGCGCGCATTTCTCTCGGCATCGACGACCATGTTGGACTTGTCGCCGCGAATGGGGCGATGAATATGGACGCGCCGCGGGGCCTTCAACGATAAAGCCTCCTCGATCAGCTCGCGTTCCTCGATTTCGTGATTGACCAGCACCAGCGGCGGTGCCGAACGATTGCTATAGAATTGACCGATGAAGGCACCCAGCACTTCGGCGGCGCCGATCTCTTTCTGGTGGCGCGGATAATAGGCCCGATTGCCGTAATTCTGACCGCTCCGGAAGAAGAATACCTGCACGCAGGATTGCCCGCCGCTTTGATGCACCGCCGCCACGTCAGCATCCTGCAGGCCGTGCAAGTTGATGCCCTGTCGCGCCTGGATATGGGCAAGCGCCCGGATACGGTCTCGATAGGCGGCGGCGGTCTCGAATTCGAGGGCGTCGCTGGCCGCAGTCATGCGTTCGGTCAGCCGCGACTTAATGTGCTGGCTGCGCCCGGAAAGGAAATCGCGCGCTTCATCAACCAGAGTGGCATAGGCGGTCTCGCTGATACGCCCGACACAGGGCGCAGCGCAACGCTTGATCTGGTGCTGCAGGCAGGGGCGTGTACGGCTGGCGAATATCGAATCGGAACAGGAGCGCAGCGGAAAGGCGCGATGCAGCGCGTTGACCGTTTGATTGACCGCACCGGCTGAGGCGAAGGGACCAAAATATTCTCCTGCCGCTTTTTTTGCGCCACGATATTTGGTGATGCGCGGATAGGGGTGGCCGCCGGTGATCAGGATATAGGGGAAGGATTTGTCGTCCCTGAGGACGATGTTGTAGTGCGGCTTGAGGCGCTTGATGAGATTGCTTTCAAGCAACAAGGCCTCGACCTCGCTTTTGGTCGTCACGACCTCGACGCTGACGGTGCCAGCCACCATGCGTTGCAGCCGCACGGACAGCGCCGCCGTATTGGTGTAACTGGTGACGCGCTTCTTGAGATTCTTTGCCTTGCCCACGTAAAGTGGGTCGCCTGCCGCATCCAACATGCGGTAGACGCCGGGGCTCTGCGGCATGATGGCGACCGCCTTGCGCAAGGTCTCAAGGCCTGCCGCGAGCGAAATTGTCATCGGCGAAATACCCGTGCTTGTCTCAGTTCTCTATATCGGTTCGTCGCCGGAAATTCCAATCCGCCGCGCGAGCCGACCAGCGAGACTCGCACCAGGCAAGGTTTTGCCGTTAACCAAACACAAAGATAGTCCCCTGCCGACCGGCAAACGCCATCTATTCAATTGGTTGGGATGGAAACTTGGCCGGCGCCGCCAAGTCGATCCGGCGCTATCCCCTAAATCTGTGGATAACCATGTGTATGAAAGCTCATGTATGACAGGGTTCCGTGCCAATCCAATGTCTTAATACTCTCTGCACATTTTTTGTGCAATATCTGTAACAGATTGAAAATAAATGACCTTATCAACTATTTATCGATTTCTCAGAAATTCTTTGATTTCTCGAGTTAGGAATCAAGACATCGGCGGCTTTACGATTACGATGTGAACAGAATTCACTGCCAAATCCCTATTTAGCGTCAATTGGGAGGGACACCGCACAAAATGTATGCCGTCGCCTCCGGAGATGCGTCGGAGCGCCGTTGAGAGCTCCTGTCAGTGCGACATGAAGACCGGAACGGTCATGCATTCGAGAATATGCCGCGACGCGCCGCCCAGAATGAACTCGCGCAGACGCGAGTGGCCATAAGCGCCCATGACAATCATGTCAGCGTCCAAATCGGCCGCTTCAGAGAGCAGCAAATCGCCAACCGATACGTCGCCGGATACGATCCGTACCGCCTCTGCTTTGCCGCCGTGCCGAGCAATTTGATTGGAAATATCGAAACCAGCGATGTGGTCCGACTGGCTCGGATTGATGCTCAACACCGAGACCAAGTCCGCTCGCCTTAGGAATGGCATCGCATCATGTACGGCGCGCGCGGCCTCACGGCTTCCGTTCCAAGCGACCAGAATGCGTTTGCCCAGGGTGGCAAACTTTCCGGCATAGGGAACGACCAGTGTCGGGCGGCCGGAATCCATCACCAGCTGAATCGCCAGCCCACGGTGGCGCGGCGCATCCTCGCGGCCCGGATCGATCTGGCCTGTGATTGTCAGATCCGCATAGCGCGCGTGAACCGGTACGATCTCGCCCGCCAAGCCCACTTCCAGGCGCAATTCGAAAGGAACGCCGGCTTTTTGTGCGCGTTGTTCGGCCGCTTGCAACGAAGCGTCCGCGGCGGCTCGCGCAGCGTCCTGATAGTTACGCTCGATTTCGGCGATCACGCCCGCGGCGGCGTCGCCGAACACACCAAGACCGGGAGAAAACGGATGAATGACCTGAAGCGCCGTCAGATGGGCCTGCTCCTGGGCGGCCAGTTGCAAAGCGAGGCCAAGCGCCATGTCGTCACACTCTGTGCCATCAAGATGAACAAGAATTGTCTTATATGCCATGGCGCGAACTCCCCTCGGCGCGGCGAATCATTCTCCAGCCGATGTTAGGCGCGCCCGGATTCTGCACCATGATGTGCATCAAGATTTCTGTTTGCAGCGGGGCGCGGTGGAAACAAGCGCCGCGCGGCGACGTGCCGAATCCTGCACGGCGGCTTGTGGATAAGTCTGTTGGAAAGTGCCCGAGGAATCTCTTATCATCCGTGAACCCGCCGCAAAGTGCTGCTGAAGAGGATCGGGTCCGGATGTCCAAACTCATCTTATATAATTGATAACAAATAACTTAATTTTGGAATTTTCGGTCCGCTATCGAGGCCAGGGAAAGTGCGTGATCACGAAATGGTGAGCGCGCAGTGAATTCGCGTTGTGCACAAATGCCCATACTTAAGCGCCGCGAATTATCCGCCAGGCCGGTCAATCCGGTTAAGGGTCTCCCCGCACGCGCTCGATTTCGACGCCGACGCTGACTGCCTCTTGGTAGATATCGAGCTTCTCGACGCCGACCCGCACACGCGCCACACGCTCATCCGCCAAGCACAGGCCGGCGATGCGTTCTGCTAGGGTTTCCACTAAATTGACGTGGCTCTCACCGGTGATCGTGCGCACGCCCTCGACGATATGCTCGTAGCTCACCACATTTTCGATACGGTCCTGCAGATTACGCGCTTCCTCGCGCACCATCAGCTCGACATTGATGCGTACGCGCTGGGGCGCGTCATGTTCGTGGGCATAGACGCCGATCGCACAGGGTAAAACCAGATCGCGTACGAAAACGCGCCGATAGGACGGCTCGGCGCCGGTCCGGGAGAGCGGCCTCAGGGGGGTCGGTTCGTTCACGGCAGCGCTATTCCTCCACCTTGCGATCGGACGGCATGCTCCAACCTAAATGCTGGCCGCCGTCGAGCGCCATCATTTGCCCGGTCAACGCCGGTGCGGCAAGGATAAAGAGTACGGCGTCCGATATTTCTCCTGGTTCGGCGCCATGACCGAGCGGCGTTTTCTCGGCCTGGGCGCGAAATTGCTCGGCGGTTTGACGGGCGCTCGGCAGAACCGGGCCAGGACCGATAGCGTTCACCCGGATATGCGGCGCGAGCCCCAGGGCCAGGGTTTGGGTCAACGTCCAGAGGCCCGACTTGCTGAGCGTATAGGAGACGAAATGGGGGGTCAGATTCCATACCCGTTGGTCGAGGATGTTAATAATCGCGCCGGCCGCGCCCGACGGCAGGCCGGCAGCAAAGGCCTGGGCGAGGAGGAACGGCGCCCGCAGATTTACCGACATATGCGCGTCCCAGCTCTCACGTGTGACGCTTTCGGCATTGTCATATTCGAACAGCGAGGCATTGTTCACGAGGCAGCCGAGCGGCCCGAGCGCACCGGCGGCGGCGCTCGCCAAGGCCATGGTTTCGCGCTCATTGCTGAGGTCGGCGGCGAGAGCCAGCGCTTTGCCACCTCCGGCTTCGATCCGCTCCACCGTCTCCGCGGCATTATCTGCAGAATCGCGGTAGTGCACCGCAACCGACCATCCGGCCGCGCCGAGGCCAATAGCGATAGCGCGGCCGATGCGCTGTCCGGCGCCGGTCACGAGCGCGGCGCGGGGCTCCGGAAAAGCTGGCGCCATGGCGCTCAGGACACCGCGTCGCTGTGCGGCGCGTCCATAATATCGGTATAGCGAAACACCATGTCGTTGAGGGTGACGAAACCCACCGCCTTGTTGTGATCGACCACGAGGCTCCGCGACAGTCCGAATTTCGAGAGCAAGCGAATCGCGTATTTGATCTCCATCACGGCGTCCACAGTGAGCACTGGCTTGGACATGATCTCGTATACATTGGTGCGGTCAAGCGAGCGGTTGTTCGCGATTACCTTGTTGGCGATATCTGACACCACGACGATGCCGAATTCGTCGCCGGGACGCCGGCGTTCAACCACGAGCGAGCGCACATTGGCCTCGCGCATGCGGTTGAGCGCCTCGCGCACGGTGGCCAATCCATCAACTGGCACCGGCATCGGCGTCATGACCTCCCGCACCTGAATATGCTTTCTCTCGCTCATATCTCGTCCTCGATCTTGTGTTGAATTTCTGCAATTTGGTGCGACAGGCCCACCGCATCCTCAATATCGATCTGAATCGCGATGCCACTGCCGGATCTTTTATCGAAGGCGCCGACGGTGGCGATTTCTTCGAGGATCGCCCGGCTGCGATGTTCCTCAACGACGAACAGCAGAATGTCGCGTTGGCCGGTCAGGCTCAAGCCTAGAAATGTCTTCTCGGGCTGTAGGCCTTCACCCCGGCAACTGGTGATGATGGTGGCGCCGGTGGCGCCGGCACGCCGGCCGCATTCGAGCACGGCATCGGTTTCGCTATCGTCGACAAGTGCCACGACAAGTTTGAATTTCATGCTACGTCCTTTTCGTCGAATCGCCGGATTTACGCTTGCGTGTAAAACGGGCGGTGAGCTGGGCATAACCAAGCACAGCAATGATCGGAAATACGCTGGCTAAGGCGATCAGGCCAAAACCGTCGATTAGCGGGCTGCGCCCCGGCACGTTGGCGGCAAGGCCGAGGCCCAGCGCCGCCACCAGGGGCACGGTTACGGTGGAAGTTGTGACGCCGCCCGAATCATAGGCCAGTGGAATGATCGAGCGGGAGGCGAAGAAAGTTTGCACAATGACGATGGCGTAGCCGGCCATGATGAACCAATGGAGCGGAATGCCGGTGACAATGCGAAAGGTGCCGAGCGTGACGCCGACGGAAACGCCGAGCGCCACAGCGAGGCGCAGGCCCCAGGGATTGATGGTGCCGCCGGAAACCGAGCCCGCCTTTGCGGCGACCGCGATCAGAGCCGGCTCGGCGACGGTGGTGCCGAAGCCGATGGCAACGGCGAAAATATAAACCCAGAAATAGTCGTACCAGGCGCCGGCCACGCCTTCGACAAGGCCAAGAAACTTGGGATCGGTAAGCTGGCGCGCCATTGTCTCGCCGAGCGGAAACAGCGCCGACTGCAGGCCGATCAAGAATAGCGACAGACCAATGACGACATAGATGAAGCCGATGCCGACCCGGCGCCAATTGGCCAGGCGCTTGCGGATCACGACAATCTGAAAAAATAGGATCAGCCCGACCAGAGGCGCAAGATCGCGCAGAGTGGACAGAATAACCGAGCCGATATTATCGAATATGCCCATCCCCGCCCCCTACATCAGCATGCCGAAAACCAGCACGAAGAGGATTGGCGTCAGGCAGGCGAAGGCGATCAAGCCGAAGCCGTCGATCAGCGGATTGCGCCCGCGGATCATAGTCGACAGACCGACGCCGAGTGCTGTCAGCAGCGGCACGGTGATGGTGGAGGTAGTCACACCGCCCAAATCGAAGGCGATGCCGATAATTTCTTCGGGCGCAAAGAACGACAGCGCCACGGCCAGAAGATAGCCGCCAATGATCAGCCAATGCACCGGCCAACCTTTGAGGATGCGCAGCACGCCAACGGTGACACCTACGCCGACGGAAACTGCGACCGTATAGCGCAAGCCAAGGGCGAAGGCGTCGATGGCGTCCGCGCCGAGCTCGATTACGCCGCCTTCCGCCGCCGTACGCGCCGCCTCCGCCGCGACTGCAACAAGGGCTGGCTCGGCCACTGTGGTGCCGAAACCGAGCGCAAAGGAAAACAACAACAGCCAGAACAGGCTGCCCTTGCGGGCGAAATCCTGCGCCAGACCTTCGCCGAGGGGAAACAAACCCATTTCCAAGCCCTTGACGAATAGCGCTAGGCCCAACATGACAAACATCAGGCCGATCAATATTTCGACGAGATTGGGAAACGGCTGCTGCAGGACAGCAAGCTGGAAGACTGCGATAACAGCGATGATCGGCACCAGATCGCGCAACGTGCCGAGCACTAAAAATACTAAAGAGAGGGCCGGCGCGAACAGCGAGTGACGGCGCAGCGCGCTGGCGACACGCGACAGAGCTGGTTTCGGCTTGCCGCCGGAGTTGGCCGTTTCGCTCAAGGGGTCGGGAACTCTTTCAACTGCAACGCTGTCCTCGGTTCATTGTGCCTCAAGTTGCGGGCCCGCCGCAGCACAAAGATTGCACCGCTTGACCACATTCGGCTCCCTGCCTAGCGTATTCAACCGAATTGAGCATAGGGGGAAGCGAAATGGCGGTGGTGGACAATAAGCGAATTTTGCGCAAATGGCTGAGCGCGCTTCAGGTCGGCGATCTCGAGACACTCACGGCACTGCAATCCAAGGACTGCGTGTGGATCTTACCGGGCTCAAAAAAATTGCCCTGGGCCGGGCGCTGGAAAGGTGCCGCACGCCAGAGAATCTATCTCAAGCGCATCGCCCAGGCGGTCGATTTCGGCAAGCAGGAATTCAAGGAGTATATCGGCGAAGGTGCGCGTATTGTCGTCACGGGCCAAGAAATCGCCAGCTCGAAGCCCAAAGGCAAACGCTGGAACGTCACCCTGGCCTGGGCCTTCACCATAAAGCGCGGCAAAATTACTGCCTGGGAAGCCTTCGAAAACACAGAAATTATTGCGGCATGCTACTAACCTTTAAGCAGGATTCACTGATAGCGGAATGCGATGAGCCCGTCTTGTTGCGTTCCGCCAAGCGCGAGCCCGCCGTGCTTGAACGAATATTCAGCGGATGATTCTTATGATCGGCTGGTCCTAGCGAATGCTGCCGCGCTTGGGTTTGCGGGTGAATTTGTTTTTCTTGCCGGTGGCGCGGGTGCCGGGGGCGCCGCCATGGCTGCGGCTGGGCCGGCGCTGGCCACTATCGCCCGCCGCGCCGCGCTTGGTGGCGAGGCCGAGATCGGTTTCCTGTAGGCGGTGGATTTCGTCCCGAAGGCGCGCCGCTTCCTCGAATTCGAGTTCGCCCGCCGCCTCTTTCATGCGTTTTTCCAGATCCTTGAGATAGGCTGTGAGATTGTTGCCGATGAGATGGCGGGTTTCCTCGTCGCCGGTTTCGACGGTGACATAATCCTTTTCGTAAATACCGTCCATAATATCACCGATATTCGTGCGCACGCTCTCGGGTGTGATGCCGTTGGCGACATTGAATTCCTGCTGTTTCGCCCGCCGGCGATCGGTCTCCTCGATTGCCAATGTCAGCGAGTTGGTCATCTTGTCGGCATAGAGAATGACGCGCCCGTCGATATTGCGCGCGGCGCGGCCGATGGTCTGAATGAGCGCGGTGCGCGAGCGCAGGAAGCCTTCCTTGTCGGCGTCGAGGATCGCCACCAGGCCGCATTCGGGAATATCCAGGCCCTCGCGCAACAGATTGATGCCGACCAGCACGTCGAAAGCGCCGAGGCGGAGATCGCGGATGATTTCGATGCGCTCCAGCGTGTCGATGTCGGAATGGAGATAGCGCACGCGGATGTCTGCCTCATGCAGATATTCGGTGAGATCCTCCGCCATGCGTTTGGTGAGCGTCGTCACCAGAACACGCAGGCCCTTGGTCACGCAATCGCGACATTCGGCCATCAGGTCGTCGACCTGAGTCTCGACCGGACGGATCAGGCAGACCGGATCGATCAGGCCCGTCGGGCGGATCAGCTGTTCGACGAAGACGCCGGCAGTGCGTTCCATCTCCCACGGCCCGGGAGTCGCCGAAACGAAAACAGTTTGCGGGCGCATGGCCTCCCACTCCTCGAATTTGAGCGGGCGATTGTCGAGGCAAGATGGCAAGCGGAAGCCGAAATCGGCGAGTGTCGATTTGCGCTTGAAATCGCCGCGGTACATGCCGTTCAACTGCGGCACGGTGACATGGCTTTCATCGACCACCAAGAGCGCGTTTTCGGGCAAATATTCGAACAGCGTTGGCGGCGGCTCGCCGGCATTCCGCCCCGTGAGATAACGTGAATAATTCTCGATGCCGGCACAGCTTCCGCTCGCCTCCATCATCTCAAGGTCAAACAGAGTGCGTTGTTCCAGCCGCTCGGCGGCAAGCAATTGGCCGGTGGCGTGGAATTCCTCAAGGCGCGCGGCCAGCTCGGTGCGGATGCTCTTGATCGCCTGATTGATGGTCGGGCGCGGCGTTACGTAATGGCTGTTCGGATAGACGCGGATCTGTTCGAGCTGAGCGGTTTTGTGCCCGGTGAGAGGATCGAACTCGACGATCTCCTCGATATCCTCGCCGAACATGGAGATGCGCCAAGCGCGGTCTTCCGAATGAGCGGGGAAAATCTCGACGACGTCACCGCGGACGCGGAAATCACCACGCTCGAGCGACTGGTTGTTGCGCCGGTATTGCAACTCGACGAGCTTTTTTAACAGCGCGCGCTGATCGATCGAGGTTTTCTTATCGAGATAGAGCGTCATCGCCGAATAGGTCTCGGGCGAGCCGATGCCGTAGATGCACGAGACGGATGCGACGATCACAACATCTCGGCGCTCCAAAAGCGAGCGTGTGGCTGAGTGGCGCATGCGGTCGATCTGCTCATTGATCGAGGCGTCTTTCTCAATATAGGTATCGGTCCGCGCCACATAGGCCTCGGGCTGATAATAATCGTAATAGGAGACGAAATACTCGACCGCATTGTTGGGGAAGAAGCTCCGCATCTCGCCGTAAAGTTGGGCCGCCAGGGTCTTGTTGGGCGCCAGCACCAGGGTCGGGCGCGCCAATTCGCGAATCACATGCGCCATGGTGTAGGTCTTGCCCGAGCCGGTGACGCCCAACAGCACCTGATCACGCTCACCTTCGCCCAAGCCGGCGAGCAATTCTGCGATCGCCTGCGGCTGATCGCCAGCCGGACTATAATCGGACACCAATTCGAACGACTGCCCAGACCCACCATCCGGCAGCGGATTCTTGTTCGGCCCCACAAGATGGCCGGTGGGGTCGCCCGAAGGATGCAGTGAGGGGTTGGCGGGAATGGTTTTGACTCCTTACGAAGGCCCGAACTGAGGTTGTGGCTTAGGCCGCGGCAGCCCTAGATATATGGGTTGCTCGGCGTTGAATTTCATCGGGCGCAGCATAGCATATGCCGGTGCTAGGTATGTTCGCTTGAATCCTTCGCGCGAAAGGCACTAGGCTTGCGGCGCCGCCCATTTGTAATTACGGAACACCACCGTTATGCCATTGCTCACATCAAGATTCGTTGGTTTGCCCATTAGGCCAGGGTTTCTGGCGGTGGCGATGGTGGTGCTCTTGCTGCTTGCTGGGCTAGCGGTTCCGGCGGGAGCCGGCGAGCATTTGGCAGAGCGGGCTGGCGATCGGGGGCTGGGGCGCAGCACGGCACCGATTGTGATGATCGAATATTATTCGCTCGATTGCGCGCACTGCGCGGCATTCCACGCCGACGTTTTTCCCAAGCTAAAAACGGAATTTATCGATACCGGCAAAGTGCGCTTTGTGTTCCGCGATTTTCCGCTGTCCTGGGCGGCGCTGAAAGCAGCGATCATGACCCATTGCGCGCCGCCGGAGCGCTATTTTGATGTGCAGGAGGCGTTGCTTAGATCCGGTGAACAGTGGAGCAAGGCGGAAGAGACCCTCAAAGCGGTGAGCAAAATCGGCGCGGCGCAGGGCGTTCCCGAAGCCGCGTTCAAGGCCTGCCTGGATGAGCGAGTGCTGGAGCAGCAAGTGTTCGAAAGCCAGAAATTCGCGCGCGAGGTGCTCGGCGTTAAGGCAACACCGACGTTCATCATCAACAATGACAAGTTGGAGGGAAATATTCCGTTCGATAAATTGTCGGACGGGCTCACCAATATGCTGAAAGAGATCACGCGCCAGAGTGACAAGATCACACGCCTCGAGATTCCCATTCAAGCTGAATGAAAACGGCCTTTTCAGAAACAGGAACGATCCCGCATGCCGCTTTCCATCCGCCAAATCGTACTGGCCGCCCCTCTCCTTTTATTTCTCGCCGCAGCCATTCTGCGGCCTGTAGCGGCCAAAAATTTGGACGCGCGGCCCGGCGACATGGTTTTCGGGCAAGCGAGCGCGCCGGTCACCATGATAGAGTATTATTCTCTCAACTGTTCGCACTGCGCGGCGTTCCACAAGCAGGTATTTCCAGCGCTGAAGGCAAAATATATCGACAGCGGCCAGGTGCGCTTTGTGCTCCGCGATTTCCCGCTGTCCTGGGCAGCGGTGGAGGCGGCGGTGCTTGCCCAATGCGCCGGGCCGGAGCGATATCTCGCGGTGCAGGATGCGCTGTTCGCCAACATTCGCCAATGGAGCGCGGCGGAGCCATCGCTGCTGGCGATTGCCGAGATCGTCGAGACGGCGGGCGTCACGCGGGCGGAATTGAAGCAATGCGTGGAAGAAGGCGTGCTGGAGAAGCAGGTGATCGGGAGCTTCGAATTCGCTAAAGAGAAGCTCGGCGTCGACGCAACACCTACGTTTTTCATCAATGGTGAAAAACATGTCGGCGGCATCTCGCTCGAGCGTTTAGCCGAAATATTGGCGCAGTCCGATTAATGGATTAAGGCACACCGACGCGGTGTCTCATTTTCGTGCTTGTTCACTTGCCGGGTGATCGGCAGCGGAATAGTTTAACGGATCATCTCATAGTGAATTTCGGAACACCCCATACCATGTCATTCATCGCCAAGCGCCTGGACCGCATCAAACCGTCGCCTACCATAGCGATCAGTACCAAAGCCGCCGAACTGCAGGCCCAAGGGCGCGATGTGATCGGCCTCGGCGCCGGAGAGCCCGATTTCGACACGCCTGAGAATGTCAAACAAGCCGGCATTGACGCCATCCGAGAGGGCAAAACCAAATATACCGCCGTTGACGGGACCCCCGAATTGAAGGCTGCGATCGCACGCAAATTCAAACGCGACAACGGGCTCGACTATGACCTGAAGCAAATCAATGTGGGCTCGGGCGGCAAGCAGGTGCTCTATAACGCCCTGATGGCGACGCTGGACCCCGGTGACGAAGTGGTGATCCCGGCGCCTTATTGGGTCTCCTATCCAGACATGGTGCTGCTTGCCGAGGGCACGCCCGTGATCGCGCCGGCCAGCGAAGCGAACGGCTTCAAGTTGCAACCGAAAGAGCTCGAAGCGGCGATTACACCGAAAACCAAATGGTTCATCTTCAACTCGCCGAGCAACCCCACCGGCGCCGCCTATAGCCGGGCCGAGATCGTCGGCCTGGCGGAAGTGCTTCAGCACCACAGCCATGTGCACATCTTGACCGACGATATTTACGAGCATCTGGTTTATGACGGCTTCGAATTCACCACCATGGCCCAAGTTGCACCGGAGCTTTATGACCGCACGCTAACCATGAACGGCGTCTCCAAGGGTTATGCCATGACCGGCTGGCGGATCGGTTTTGCCGGCGGCAATGCGGCGCTGATCAAGGCGATGGCCAAAATGCAATCGCAATCGACCTCGAATCCGTCGTCAATCAGTCAGATCGCCGCAATCGAAGCGCTCGACGGGCCGCAAGGCTCGATTGGCGAGCGCAACAAAACGTTCCGCGAGCGCCGCGATCTGGTGGTCAGCATGCTGAACCAGGCAGCCGGCATCACTTGCCACCGGCCGGAAGGCGCGTTTTATGTGTATCCGAGCTGTGCCGGGCTGATCGGCAAAAAGACGCCCGACGGCAAAATTATAGAAAACTCGGAAGATTTTTCCGCCTATCTGCTGGACGGCGAAGGCGTTGCCGTGGTGCATGGCGCCGCGTTCGGCCTCGACCCGTTCTTTCGCATCTCCTACGCCACCGCGACCGAGGTGCTGTCCGATGCGTGCGAACGCATCCAACGCGCCGCCGCTTCATTGCGCTAGGCAGCCGCACCGTCACACACGCATCACACAGGCGTTACTTGCCGCGCTTGGCCGCACATCCTATTTCAATTTAGAACAGAGTGGCAGAAAGCAGGGAGCGGGCGATGTTGATTAGGAAAAAACGCGGTTGGGAAATTCCCGAGAGCGCCGCGACGCCGGAATCGATGTTTTGGAACCGCCGTGCGGTACTCAAAGGTATGGGCGCGATCGGCGGTGCGGTTGCCGCTGGCGCGGTGACTGCCGGGGCGCTGCCGGGTGCGGCGCTAGCATCGCATGAGGAATCGGGCGAAGACGATCCGAGCGCTGGTCTCTATCCGGTGGCTTCGAATGACGCCTTCAAACTTGACCGCCCGCTGACGCCGGAGAAATTCGCCGCCCATTACAATAATTACTATGAGTTCGGCTCGCAGAAGGAGATTTTCCAACTCGCTCAGGAGCTGCCCATCCGGCCATGGACGATCAAGTTGGACGGCCTGGTTGAGAAGGAAATGACGATCGACATCGACGATCTGTTGGCAAAAATGCCGCTCGAAGAGAGGCTCTACCGCCACCGCTGCGTCGAAGCCTGGTCAATCGCGGTGCCCTATTCGGGCTTCCCGCTGAAGGCTTTGGTGGACATGGCGCGCCCGCTGGGCTCAGCAAAATATGTTGTCATGCAGACCTTCGAGATGCCGGAAGTGGCGCGCGGGCAAAAACAATTCTGGTATCCCTGGCCTTATATCGATGGCCTTACGATAGCCGAAGCGGTGAACGAGCTCGCTTTTATCGCCACCGGCTATTACGGCAAGCCTATCCCGAAGCAGAACGGCGCGCCGTTGCGTCTGGCGACGCCGTGGAAATATGGCTTCAAGCAGGTCAAAGGGCTGGTCCGCCTGACATTCTCCGAGGAACGCCCGGTGTCCTTCTGGGAGGAGATACAGGCAAGCGAGTATGGCTTCTGGGCCAACGTAAATCCCGAGGTATCGCATCCGAGATGGTCGCAGGCCACGGAGAAATTCTTTGGTCCGGAGGGCGTCGAGCGCCGGCCCACCCAGCTCTTTAACGGCTACGCCGAATTCGTCGCCGATCTCTACACGGGGCTGGAAAAGGAACCGCTCTATATTTGAGGCGGCGGCCGAAAAAAAAGAGACGAATTGAGCCCGCTGGCGGTGATGAGATAAGTTCGCCGTGTGGACGATACCCTGATCATATTCGATTGCGACGGCGTGCTGGTGAACAGTGAGCCGCTCGCCGCCCGGGTACTGGCGGAGGCAATACGCGGCCTGGGCCTCGCCATGGAAAACGACGAAGCCGCCGAGGTCTTTCTCGGCTGCTCCATGGAAATGGTGATCGAGATTGTCACAGCGCGCCTCGGCCACCCGGTAGAGGCCGGGTTCACAAAGAGCTTTCTCGACCAACTTCATATCGAGATGCGCCGCGACCTGGCGGCAATTGCCGGCGTAGGCGAGGCGATCGAACAAATTCAGTTGAATGAGAATGTCGGCGGCCTCTGCGTCGCCTCCAACGGCGAGCCGGAGACGGTCGCACTCAGCCTTGAGGCGGTCGGCCTAATTTCTTTTTTTAAAGGACGGCTCTATACCGCCAGCGCCGCCGGGCGCCCCAAGCCGCATCCAGATCTTTTTCTCTTCGCCGCGCGCGAAATGAATTTTTTGCCGGCGAAATGCATCGTCATCGAAGACAGCTTGCATGGCGTGAATGCCGCGCTGGCGGCGGAGATGCGGGTATTTCGATATGCGCCTCATGCGGAGGCGGTCGAGATTCGTGATCACACCCACTCTATTGCAAGTGCGAAGATCTTTGTGAACATGAATCAACTTCCCCGCCTTATCGCCGTGGAACTGCAACGTTAATTCAGGCAATCGGCATATAAAAAAAAGGCCGGACCCAAGAGGGTCCGGCCAGTTAAACAGGGAGGCTTCACGTCTGGGAGACGTAAAAACGAACGATGGGATCGTCCGTTTTGGATCCGAAGATCCAACTTCCGAACCGTGGTCCAGAAGCCCACGCGCTCCGGCTATATGTGGCCGAACCGCGCGGTACTAAATGCCTTGCGCCGGGAGGTATTAATGGCGCATCAGCATGTTGCAATGCAGCATATAATGCTGCCTTTTCCCGCGTGGTAGGTCTGTTATCACAATTCTGCCATGCGCTATACGCATATCAATTCGGCAGATATTGTCAATATTTCCACGCTGCGATTTGATCCAAAAGAAAATTGCGGAACACGCCGATGCGTTTGGTGTGGCGCAGCTCCTCCGCATAGACGAGATAGGCATCAAACGAAGGACCCTGCAATTCGGGTAGAATCTGGCGGATATTAGGTCGCTCGCGGGCGACATAATCGGGCAGCGCCGATATCCCGAGACCACTTTCCACGGCCCGAAGAATGCAATAGATATTATTGGCCTCAAGTACCACCCGGTGGCGCGATTCAGCCTCGCCGCTGCGCCGCAGCAACCAATTTGGACTGGCGATATCGCTGAGCGGACCCTTGCCATAGACAATGAGGCGCTGGTTCAACAGATCATCGGCGCTTTCGATAGGCCCGAACTCTTCCAGATAGCTCGGCGCCGCGTAAATATGCGAATGCACCGTCATTAAATGTCGCTGAATGAGATCCGGCTGCGTTGGGGTGCCCATGCGGATTGCAACATCGGCTTCGCGCATGGCGAGATCGAGCGCATCGTCCGAGGTCTTGAGTTTCAAATCAATGCCGGGATACAGCTGGTTGAACGCACGCAGTCGCGGGGTCAGCCAAATCGTGCCGAAAGCGTTGGTGGTGGTAATAGTGAGCGGCCCCTCGGGCCGATCACGCCCACCGCTCAAATTAGCTTCCGTCATGGCCAGCTTAGCGTACACGTCGCGCGTCGTGGCGTAGAGCGTCTCGCCCTGTTCGGTGAGGAGGAGGCCGCGCGAATGGCGATGAAAGAGCACCACGGAGAGACTTCGCTCCAACGCAGCTACTTGACGGCTGACGGCAGACTGGCTGAGATGCAGAAGGTCGCCGGCACGGGTGAAACTGCCCGCTTCGGCAACGGCGTGAAAGACCCTCAGTTTGTCCCAGTCCATGCGGACCTCCAAAGCGGGAACGTGGCAAGCAGCTAGCCGAGCCGATGCTTATTCCGCAGCGGCGGCAACTCCGGCGCCCATCTCGGCGATAAATTTTTCAGCCTCCAGCGCCGCCATGCACCCTGTCCCCGCCGCCGTTACCGCCTGGCGGAAGGTTTTGTCTTGCACGTCGCCGGCGGCAAACACACCGGCGACGTTGGTGGCGGTACTGTCGGCATGGGTGATAATATAGCCATCTTCGTCAGTATCGATCTGGCCCTGAAAGACGGCCGTATTGGGGGTATGACCGATGGCAACAAAGATGCCTTGGACGTCCAAAAGGCGCTCATCAGACGAGTTCACATGTTTGATGCGGGCGCCTGAAACGCCGGGCGGCATGTCTTCACCGAGAACTTCTTCCAGCTTATGATCCCAAATAATGTCGATTTTTGGGTTGGCCCGAAGCCGTTCCTGCAGAATTTTTTCCGCCCGTAAACTGTCGCGCCGATGCACCAGCGTTACTTTGGTCGCATGGTTTGTCAGATAGAGCGCTTCCTCAACCGCCGTATTGCCGCCGCCGATCACGGCGACCTCCTTGCCGCGGAAAAAGAAACCGTCGCAAGTGGCGCAGGCGGAAACCCCGAAGCCCATATACTTCTCTTCGCTCGGCAGACCGAGCCAGCGCGCTTGGGCGCCGGTACTGATAATGACGCTGTCGGCACTATAGAGATCGCCGGAATCGCCGACGCAGGTGAACGGGCGCTGAGAAAAATCGACGCTGACGATCAAATCATGCATCAGACGGGTGCCGACATGCTCGGCCTGGGCCTTCATCTGTTCCATCAGCCAGGGCCCCTGAATGACATCGGCGAAACCCGGATAATTCTCAACGTCGGTGGTGATCGTCATCTGTCCGCCCGGCTCCAAGCCAAGCACGAGAATCGGCGCCATACCGGCCCGCGCGGCGTAAATCGCCGCCGTGTACCCAGCCGGACCGGAACCGATAATGATGACCTTGCTGTGATGGCTTTCAGACATAGTTTCCTCTAGTTCGCGGCGCTTGGAATTTGCGCTAGATTACACCCTTCGCCCGGCTTGATGTGCTGTTTTGGGCGCCGTCTTTATTTCGTCTTTTGTCGCGTCTCCAATCGGCGGTGGATCTCGTCGGCCGCCAGAGTACAGTCGTTCAGCGGCTCATAGTCTCGGCTTTCCACGCTGCCAGTAAACGGCCGAACCGCGTCTTCGGCTTCAAGCGCCGCGAAAAAGCGACTGAAGCGCGCGGAGCGGCGTCCGGCCACAGGAAAGATATGAACCGGCTTGCCGCTGGCGCAGGCGTCGGAGACCATGCTCACCGAATCGCCGGTCACCAGAACGGCGTTCGCCACAGCCAGGAAACCGAGATAAGGATTGGCGCCCTTGCCTCGCCATATATAGGCGGGCGCGCCATCCAGCGCCACCTCCAACGCGGCGAAACTCGGCGCCGGCGTGCGCCGCGATGGGGTGATGAGAAGTCCACCGCCGGTCTCAGCCGAAAGCTTGGCCAGGGCCTCGCCAAGCGCTCGCCCGTCCGCCGATGTGAAGCGGTGTCGGCGCGACGCGCCGCCGATCAGGCACGCCACCAGAGGGCGTGGCAGATCGGCAAAAGCGGGCGCGAATTCAGCCGCCGCGGCATTCAGCGCCACCGCGTTAACCCGGCTCAAGGCGCCTCGCGTCGTAAAAATATTGGCGCCGACAATGCCGTCATGGCGGGGCACCACGATGAGATCGAAGCGCGCCAGGCCGAGGCGCGGATTCTGGACGAAAACGGTAAACGTGCGGCCTCGGCTGGCGCGCTGGATAGCGAGGGCCAGACCGGCGCATTTGCGACCGCTGGCGATCACCAGATCCGGCCAAGGCGGCGCTAGCGAATAGTGTCCCTGCGCCAGAAGCCACGGCGGCAAGGCAGCCATCGCCGCGCCTAGCCAAAGCCACGGCTTTTTCGCTGCAGCGCGTTTGATCTCTGGCTTGAGCCCAAGAGCAGCGGCCAGAGCGAGACATTGATTCTCAGTCCCCGCCATGCCTTCGCTCAGCACCCAACAACTGAGACCCTCGTTCGCAACCGCTGCGCTCACGTCCCAAACGCCGGCGAGCGAGATAATTCGAACCACTTCATAATGAGCGTAGTAGCAGAAAACCAAGACGATGGGGATGTTGTAAGCGACATGCCGCGAAGGCTCGGAATCTTGCCCAACGACACAGCCGTATTGTGCGCCAAGTCCCAGCGTCCGGAGAATGTGAAGTTTACGCCAAATTCGGCGGCGGTTTTTCGGCGGCTTCAATCTGTTGTTAATAGGCTTAAGCCATACTGATCTACGGTTAGCAACGCTTACATCTGGCCTAATTTAATAAAAATTCAGAATTTCAATTGAGAATCGCCTCGAAGACCGGTGGCGGCGCCACCGCGCGAGACAAATATAACCTTTGAGTAAGGGCCAATCTCGACATGAAGAGCGCGCCGGCAAAACCGACCGAATCGCCGAGCACATCAACTGATGTAGATGTGGATTCGCTCCATATTCTGCCGCTCTCAATCGTGCCGCTCTATACCACCGGCCTGAAACAGGCGCGTCTCATCAAGAACACCCATTTCAAATCGGTTATCGAAATCTACAAGGGCGCCAAAACCGGCAGCGGCCAAATCGAACCGGACGCGCTCAGCCGTCATTTCAATTGGCAAAGTGCGGAGGACCTGGAGGACCAGCGGTTGATTGAACATTTGGCCCGGCTCCACAGCTACGATGTCTACAGCTTGCGAATCGAATTGCGCCGGGCTGGTATTGAGTTGGCGGAGGTCGACGCGCTGCAACTGTCGCCGGCCAAGCAAGCGGAGCTGACCGAATATATGCGCGTCTTTACGTCGCCGCTCCTGGCCCAGGTATATGGCGGTTCGAACGCCGAGATCGAGAATTTCGATCAACTCATTGGCATGTTTTCCAATCCGGACCGAGAAGTGGCTATACGCAACTTGCGCACCTTAGCGAGACAGCTGGAGATCGAAGTCTCGGACGTGCCCGAATTTCTCGAGGAATACGCCGATATCTTCCTGTCGCTGGCATATTTCAAAAACTGCCTCGACGAGTTGATCCCCAAGATTGGTCGATTCATAGAAGTTGTGCGCGAGGTGGAGTGTAACTTCCATATGCGCCGTGATCCAATTCTCATGCATGTATGCGGCTTTTTGCGCGAGAATTTGAACGACGTCACGGCTTCTCTGACCGGCCGTTTCGAAAGCTTCGACCGTCACTCGAAAGACATGTGGGAGAACTTAAACGGTGAATCTTTTCGCCGCGTGCGCCGTCTTATCGAAAGTCACCACACCACCGTCGGTGGCGTGCTATGCGGCCTGTCCCTAAAAATGGGCGCCTGGGAAAATGAGATCGGTTGGGAGTGCACCCGTCCGATGCAGCGCGCCGAATTCATTACTTCGCAAATGCGCAGCGGTCTGAACCGAATCAAAGAAATCGAGGATTCGGCGCCGACAATCAGCGACATTTAGAGCGAGATCGCATAACGCCGGGGGGTAAGTTCACCGCGACCTAGTTTGGGCGTTATTTGGGACCCGTTGAGCAAATAACCAGTCTAGGGTTTGTTAACCAGAAGTCTTAAGCAGAGTTTAACCTGCTGCCTACATACTCTTCTGATGACAGAATTTAATGGAACTTCCCGCCCCTCGCTGAGGATCGCTTTAGTCGCCTTCGGCTGGGCCAGCCTCGTGCTCGGCATGATTGGCGCCCTGGTGCCCGTCATGCCCTCAATGGTATTTCTTCTCGTCTCGCTTTGGTGTTTTTCCAAAGGTTCGGAGAGATTTCATGCGTGGCTGTACGGCCACAAGATGTTTGGCCCGTCGATCCGCCTGTGGAGCGAACATCGCGCCATTCCGCGAAGAGCCAAGATCGCCACTTTGGGCGGAATCGCACTCAGCGTTGCCATTCTGGTCGCTCTCATGCCCGGCGGCTCAATCCTGCTGTTGGTCTATTGCGGCATTAATGCCGCGGTGGCGTTGTTTATTCTGAGCCGGCCGAGCGGCGCTCCCAAAACCACGGCGGCGCTGCCGGTCGCATCCACGCAAGTCGCCTAGCGCCGCGTTCCATTTCTACCGCACAGCGGAGTTTGGTGGTCGTTTGGCCAAAGTGCGCGATCATGCTATGTGGGTGGGCATGGTCGTGATCAGAACAGCACGCCCGGACGACGCCGGGCCCATCGCCGACGTGCATATCACCACCTGGCGCGCCGCCTATCCCGGCATGATTCCCAAGTCTGTGCTGCTCGGCCTCTCAAGCGCCAGCGAATGCAAATATTGGCGGCACACCATCGCCGCGCGGTCGAGCGATTGTGCCGTCTATGTCGCGGCAGCTGAGAACGGTGAAATTCTCGGCTATGGCAGTGCCGGCCCGGCGCGCCCGAACGGCCTGCCTTTCGCCGGCGAAATTTACACGCTCTATGTTGCGCCAGATCATCAAGGCAGAGGCCTCGGCCGGACACTGCTTCATACAATGTTCGACGCGCTGCGGAGACAGGGATGCGGCACCGCCATGCTGTGGGTGCTGGCGGCCAACCCTGCACGCTTTTTTTACAGCGCGATGGGCGGCACGCTGGCGGCCCAGCGCAACGAGCGCCATTTCGGCGTGGCGCTCGACGAATTGGCCTATGGCTGGGTGGATTTGGAAAATCCCGTCGGCGCGCGTGCGACGACGCAACACGGAAGGGCGAACCGCAATGCCTAGCACCGCGAGCGATAGGTCCGTCAATTCCGCGCAGATCGAATATTGGAACGACCGCGCCGGACCCAATTGGGTCAAATTCCACAAACAATTGGACGGCCAGATTGGCGATATTGGTAAGATCGCGATCGACCGGGCGGGCGTGACCACCGGCCAATATATACTCGACCTCGGCTGCGGCTGCGGCGACAGTTCGCTTGAGCTGGCGCGCCGTGTCGGGCCCGACGGCGCCGTCCATGGCATCGACATCTCCACCCCCATGCTCGCCCAAGCCAAACGCCGCGCAGCATTGGAGCCAGCGCTCAAGCTCGAATTTGAGCACCACGATGCGCAGACAGTTGAGCTTCCCGCGGCCGCCTACGCGCACGGCTTTTCACGTTTCGGCGTGATGTTTTTCGACGACCCAGTTGCCGCCTTCGGCAATATCCGCAAGGCCCTCAAAGCGGACGGGCGACTGACCTTCATCTGCTGGCGGGCGCTCGCAGAAAATCCCTGGATGGCAATTCCGCTCGGCGTGGCGAGTCAATTCGTCACGCCGCCGGAGCCTGTGCCGCTGGGCGCGCCGGGCCCCTTCGCGTTAGCCGATGGAGAGCGCGCTCGGCAAATTCTGGACGCTGCGGGATATATCGATATTTCGCTCGAAGCACTGAATGAGCCGTTCTATCTAAGCGGCCCCGGCACTGCGGCGGCTGCAGCGTCGCATGCTACCCGCATGGGACCGGTCGCCCGAGTGCTCGGCGATGTGGACGAAGACATCGTCCGGCGCGTCGAGGCGGCGCTGGTTGAGACGCTCACACCCTATTACGACGGCACCGGCATACGCATGGATTCGGCTTGTTGGATCGTTTCGGCTCGCGCTGGCTGAGGTGGAAGGGCTTAATCTTCGCTCATTTTGAGGGCTGCGAGAAAGGCTTCTTGTGGGATTTCCACGTTGCCGAATTGGCGCATCCGCTTTTTGCCGCGCTTCTGCCGATCAAGCAATTTGCGCTTACGCGTGATGTCACCGCCATAGCATTTCGCGGTCACGTCTTTACGGAGCGCGCTCACGGTTTCGCGCGCCACCACCTTGCCGCCGATTGCCGCCTGAATGGCGACCTTGAAGAGCTGGCGCGGTATCAGATCCTTGAGACGCAAACACAGGGCCCTGCCACGTGATTCCGCCTGACCGCGATGTACCACCATCGAGAGCGAATCCACCGGCTCGGCATTGATCAAGATGCCTACTTTCACCAGATCGCCTTCGCGGTATTCATCCAATTGGTAATCAAAACTGGCATAGCCGCGCGAATGAGATTTTAGCCGGTCATAAAAATCGAAAACCACTTCGTTGAGCGGCAGGCGGTAAGACACCAAGGCACGGTTGCCGACATAAGTCAGCGTATCTTGTTCTCCGCGCTTCCGCTCGCAAAGTGCGAGGACCGGCCCGAGATACTCATCCGGTACCATGATGTTGGCCTTGATCCAGGGCTCTTCCATGGTGCGTATTTTGGTCGGATCGGGCATGTCCGCGGGATTGTGCAGTTCGTAGGTTTCACCGGCTGTGGTGGTCAGGCGGTAGACCACGCTTGGCGCGGTGGCCACTAGGTCGAGATCGAATTCGCGCTCCAGCCGCTCCTGAATGATTTCGAGATGCAACAGGCCCAAAAAGCCGCAGCTGAAACCCATGCCGAGCGCTGCAGAAGTTTCAGCCTCGTAATGAAAACTCGAATCATTGAGAGTGAGCTTGCCCAAACTCTCGCGCAAGCGCTCGAAATCGGCGGAATCAGCGGGAAATAGGCCGCAGAATACGACCGGCACGCTGGGCTTAAATCCCGCCAGAGGTTCGGCGGTCGGGCGGCGATCCTCGGTGATGGTGTCACCAACATTGCAGTCGGTAATTGTTTTGATGCTGGCGGTGATGAAGCCAATTTCGCCCGGCCCGAGCGCCGCCACGATCTCAATCTTGGGGGTGAAAACGCCGACACGCTCGATCTCATGCAGCGAGCCGAGTCCCATCATGCGTATGCGCATACCTTTGCGCACAATACCGTCCTGCACGCGCACCAGAATCATCACACCGAGATATTGATCGTACCAACTATCGACCAACAGCGCCTTTAGCGGCGCGTCAACATCGCCTTCCGGTGCCGGCAAGCGTTCGACCAGCGCATCCAGCACATCTGCAACGCCGGCTCCGGTTTTGGCGGAAATGGATAGCGCGTCGCTGGCGTCGATACCGACGACATCCTCGATTTGCTGGCGGATGCGCTCCACCTCGGCCGACGCGAGATCGATCTTGTTCAAGACGGGAATTATTTCATGCCCGCCATCGACGGCGAGATAGGTATTGGCGAGGGTTTGCGCCTCGACTCCTTGGGTCGCGTCGACAACCAGCAACGAGCCTTCGCAAGCTGCGAGTGAGCGACTTACCTCATAGGAGAAATCAACATGGCCGGGTGTGTCGACAAGATTGAGGGTGTAAGTCTCACCGTTCTTCGCCTTGTGGCTAAGGCGCACAGTTTGCGCTTTGATGGTGATGCCGCGCTCACGCTCGATATCCATCGAATCGAGAACCTGGCTGGTCATTTCGCGCTTCTGCAGGCCACCGCACATTTCGATCATGCGATCAGCCAAGGTCGATTTGCCGTGATCGATATGGGCGATGATGGCGAAATTACGGATATGCGCGAGATCGGTCATTTGTGTCATGAATACAATATGTGAAAGCGCGTCAACTGAGACGCCATAAAATTAGCCGCGCAACTCTCCGCCGGTGAGTTTTTTGACGTTGTCGACTAGCTTTGTCGCCAACGTCTCAATCTCGGCGTCCGTGAGCGTGCGATCGCTCGGCTCCAGGCGGACGGCGATGGCCAGGGACTTCTTGCCTTCGCCAACACCTTCACCGGCGTAGAGATCAAATAATGCAACATCGGTGATCAGCTTTTTGTCGACGCCGCGCGCCGCGCGGATGACCTGCTCAGCCGAGACATCGACGTCGACGACGAAGGCAAAATCACGCTCAACGGTGGGAAAATCAGAATTGTTCAGCGCCGCGCGGGTACGCCCTGCCTTTTCCTTGGGCACCGGGATGGCGTCGATGAATAACTCGAACGCCACCAACGGCAGATCAATGTCGAGGGCGGCCAGGACAGACGGATGCAACTCGCCGAAATAGCCGAGTAGATTGGGCCCGAGGGCGAGAGTGCCCGAGCGCCCGGGATGGTACCAGTCCGGTGCGCCGTTTTGGGTTTGCAGGCTCGCCACCGGAGCTCCAGCGGCGGCGAGTCCGGCCAGCGCATCGGCCTTGGCATCGAATACATCGACGTCACGTGCCGGGGTATACATGTTTCTGCCCTCAGCCTGACCCGAACGCACGCCGGCCACAACACGGTGTTGATGTTCTGCGCAGTCACCAGAATATTGCGGCCCGGCCTCAAACAGCGCCATATCAGCGAAGCCGCGATCGGCGTTCTTGCGGCAGGCCATGGCCAGATTTGGTAGGATCGAGGGACGCATGACATCGAGATCGCTGCTGATCGGGTTGGCGAGGGTCAGGCCCGACAGCGCGCCGCCGAACAGATCGGCTTGAGCCTTTGCCATGAAGGACCAGGTTACCACCTCGGACATACCGCGCGCGGCCAGAGCGCGGCGCCCCCATCCCATGCGCCGTCGCGGCAGTTCAATGACGGAGCCGGCACGCGCCTTTAACGGCGGCAGGGAGACTGCGGGGATATTGTCAAAGCCGTGTACCCGCAGCACTTCTTCCACCAAATCAGCTTCGCCGACGATATCGCCGCGCCACGATGGCGGCTCGACCGCCAAATGATCGGAACCGACCTCGTGCGATTGGAAGCCGAGTTTGCCGAGCACTGCCTCGCAGGCCATTTCGCTGAGCTCGACGCCGCCCAAGGTGTGGACACGGGAGGGGCGGAAAGTGACTTCGCGGCGCCATTCAGGCGCCGCGCCGATAATCACCAATTCGCTTGCCTCGCCGCCGCACATGTCCTGCACCAGGCGGGTCGCGACCTCCATGCCGGGTTCGGCAAAGGCCGGATCGACACCACGTTCGAAGCGGTGGCGGGCATCGGATTCAAGGTTGAGCTTGCGCCCCGTGGCGGCCGTCCGCACCGGATCGAAGAGCGCGATTTCGATAAAGACATTGGCGGTATCGTGGGTGCAGCCCGATCTCTGGCCGCCCATGACGCCGGCCAGGCTTAAGACACCGGTTTCATCACCGATCGCAGTCATCTCGCTATCGAGTTCATATTCTTTGCCGTTCAACGCATCGAACTTGGCGCCGGCGCAGCCGGTGCGAAGCCATAGATGATCGCCCGAGATTTTGTCGGCATCGAACACATGCACCGGGCGGTTGAGATCGATGGTGACGAAATTGGTCATGTCCACCAGCGCTGAGATCGGTCTGAGGCCAACGGAAAGCAGACGGTCCTGCATCCATTTGGGGCTCGGGCCGTTTTTAACGCCGCGGATATAGCGCCCGACGAAGAGCGGACAGGCATCTTCCGCTTCGGCTGAGAATTCGAGGCGGACATCGAGCGGGCTCATGAAAGCGCCCGAAATCGCCGAGAGATCAGGCGCTTTGAGCTGGCCCAATCCGGCGGCGGCAAGGTCGCGCGCGATGCCGAAGACGCCGAGGCAATCGGCTCGGTTGGGCGTGATGGCAATATCGAATAGCGGATCGTCGAGCCCCATATAGGCGGCGAAGGGCTGGCCCACCGGCGCATCCGCAGGCAAATCGATGATGCCCTCATGTTCGTCGCTAAGGCCCATTTCGCGCTCGGAACACAGCATGCCATTGCTAAAAACGCCGCGAATCTTGGTCGGCTTGAGCTTCAAGCCGGTGCCCGGAATGGTGCTGCCGCTGGCCGCGAAAACGCCTTTCATGCCGGTACGCGCATTGGGCGCGCCACACACTACTTGTACTGTTTCACTACCGGTATCGACGGTACATAGCCGGAGCTTATCGGCGTCAGGATGCTGCACCGCCTCGACGACATGAGCGATGATGAAAGGCGCGAGCTTCTGCGCCGGGTCCTCGACGCTCTCAACCTCGAGGCCGATGGCGGTCATGCAGGTGCTCAGCACCTCGACCGAAGCGTCGGTTTCCAAATGTTGTTTGAGCCAGGAAAGCGTGAACTTCATCGCGTGAGACCACCGACCAGGCTCGGCACGTCGCCGGCGGCGAAGCCGTAATGGCGCAGCCAGCGGGCATCGGCGTCGTAAAAGGTTCTGAGATCGGGAATGCCATATTTCAGCATCGCCGAACGCTCGACGCCAAGGCCGAAGGCGAAACCCTGATAGCGCGTAGAATCGACGCCGGACATATCCAGCACCCGCGGATTGACCATGCCGCAGCCGAGAATCTCCATCCAGTCGGCGCCTTCGCCAATGCGCAACACCCCGCGGTCGCGCGCGCAGCCAATATCCATTTCCGCCGAAGGTTCGGTGAACGGGAAATAACTTGGGCGGAATCGCACCGGCAGATTGGCCACCTCGAAGAAGGTTTTGGCAAAATCGATCAGGCAGCCTTTGAGATGGCCCATATGGGTGTGCTCATCGACCACAAGCCCTTCGATTTGATGAAACATCGGCGCATGAGTGATGTCAGAATCGCAGCGATAGGTACGGCCCGGCGCAATGATGCGGTAGGGCGGCTCACCCGCTTTCATGGTGCGGATTTGCACCGGCGAGGTGTGGGTGCGCAGCAACAGCCGCGAGCCGTCCTCGCGTTCGGGGAAATAGAAGGTATCGTGCATCTGCCGGGCAGGATGCTCGGGCGGGATGTTGAGGGCGGTGAAATTATGGAAATCATCCTCGATGTCCGGCCCCTCAGCGACGGAAAAACCCATATCGCCAAATATCGCCACCATTTCATCGAGCACTTGGCTGATCGGGTGGATGCGGCCCTGAGTCTCGGGGCGAATCGGGAGGGTAATGTCGATTTTTTCCGAGCCCAAGCGCGCATTGAGGGCGCCACCTTCAAGCGCGGCGCGGCGCGCATCGAGCGCATCGATCAATTCATCTTTGATGCGGTTGAGCGTTTGACCAGCAGTTTTGCGCGCCTCGGGATCGAGTCCGCCGAGGGATTTCATGCGCGCGGTCAAGCTGCCTTTCTTGCCGAGCGCTGCGACGCGCGCGACGTCGAGCGCCGCCGCATCCCCCGATTTCTCGAACGATACAAGAATTTCAGCTTTTAGGGCTTCCAAATCCTGCAAGGCTATTTCCTCCGGCGCCCGCCGCGAGCGGGCGTCAGTCCCTCGCGGGGCCGCTGCTAGGCTTTCGCGAGACCGGCGCGCGCCTGTTCCACCAGGGCCGCAAAGGCCTCGGGTTCGCGCACGGCAAGATCCGCCATAACCTTACGGTCGATCTCGATACCCACCACAGACAGGCCGTGAATGAAATTTGAATAGGTCATTTCATGCGCGCGAGCGGCAGCATTTATGCGCTGAATCCAAAGCCCGCGGAAATCGCGCTTGCGCGCACGCCGATCGCGATAGGCGTATTGCAGGCCCTTTTCAACGCGCTCAATGGCGACGCGAAAATTGGAATTTGCCCGGCCACGATAGCCGCTGGCACGGGCCAGGATCTTTTTGTGACGGGCATGTGAAGTAACGCCTCTTTTGACTCTTGCCATAGCCGGATCTCCTTAAAGGTAAGGCATCCAGCGCTTTACCGCCGGTGAGTTGGTTTTGTCCATCACGGTGAGCCCGAGGTGACTGCGGCGCACTTTTTTGGATTGTTTCGACAGCCCATGGCGGTGTTTAGCGTGGCCACGGCGTAATTTTCCGCTGCCGGTCACCGTAAAGCGCCCTTTGGTGCTGCTTTTCGTCCTAAGTTTAGGCATTTCGGTCTCTTTCTCTCTTTTTCATTGCGGCTCCACCCGCCCCATACTGTCAGGGATGGCGGCCACGAGCGACTAATCTGGGCGGTTGGGCATGCCTTAAGCCGCGCCGCCTCTGCGAGGGGCCAGTATGTAGCCAGAGTGGCGCGAAAATGCAAGCGGCGGAGCGGGTTGCGCTCAAAGACCCAGGGCACTGAAGTCTAATTTTCCCGCCACTACTGGCGGACACCAAAAATAGCTGCCCGACATCGGGCGCGTGAAACGAAAAAGCGCATCACAAATTTGGTCATCCTCGCCGGCCATGCGGCGCAATTGTGCCTCGAACGCATCGAAAGATTTTCCGAAAGCGACAAACATCAGCCCTGCCCCGTCGCCGTTTACCCATGGCATCGACCGGCGAAGGACAAAGGCTTCGGGCGTGAAACTTTCTTGCGCCGTGCGTTTGACATGGGCCGAAGCCGGCGCGTCATCAAGTTCGACATTATCCTGCAGGCGCCGGCCGATGATATCGTCGCGTGTGCCCTCGGCGAAGGCCTCAAACACATCAAAATCGTGGCGCCACTGTTGGACAGCTACAAAACTGGAGCCGTCGCGCCCGGGGCCCGCAGCGCTGAGAATCGCCGCAGCGCTGGCGGAATCGCCCTCGGGGTTCTCGGTGCCATCTTCATAGCCGGTTAGATCGCGGCCACCGTCAAATATGAAACCGTCCACTACACGGGCACAGCGAAACGCCGGCGCCACAAGCTGCGCAAACGCGCGCGCCAGATGGAAAATGCGCCCTCGGTCATCGCCGCGCTGCCAGAGCCAGAGATCGGCTTGTGTCGAGGGTATGTCGCCGGCCGCGCTATGCAGCCCGGGGAACGGGCGCAGTCCTTCAATCGGCAACGCCAATCCGCCGAGAAGACCGGAGCCAAGGCCAATCACCGCATCCGTATCGAACGGACGCGATGCGAAGCCGCGCAAAACAGCAAGCGCGTCGGCGCCGGGCGCCAGCATAAACTCCATATAACGGGATTGCGAAGGCAAGGGTGCGAGGATACCGGGCTGGGAAAGGCTCATTAAAAAATTTGCTCGGGCTGCACTGACCGGCGGTTATTTTTGAGTCACCACCATGGTCATTTGCCGGCCTTCCATTTTCGCCATTTGCTCGGCCTTGCTGATGTCCTCAAGATCGTCGCGTACGCGCATTAAAACTTTCATGCCGAGGTCCTGATGCACCATTTCTCGGCCACGGAAACGCAAGGTGATCTTCACTTTATCACCGTCGTCGAGAAAACGCCGGATATTACGGAGTTTGACGTCATAATCTGCTTGGCTGATGCCGGGACGGAATTTCACTTCCTTGATGTCGATGGTTTTTTGCTTTTTGCGCGCGACCGCCGCTTTTTTCTGCGCTTCGTATTTGAATTTGCCGTAATCCATCAGCTTGCAAACGGGTGGCTCTGCGCCGGGCGATATTTCGACCAGGTCATAGCCAGCTTCGGCGGCCATTTCGAGGGCCCGGTCTATGGCAACGACGCCGACCTGCTCACCCTCACCGTCGATAAGACGGACGCTGTCTACAGCGATATATTCATTCACGCGCGGTCCACTGCGCTTCGGCGGGACTAAACTGGTGTGTCTTACGATTTTATTCCCCTCTCTATTGCTCAACAATAAAAGGCCGCAGAATAGAATTCTCCGGCCCGGTAGCTCAATAGTTCAGCTAATTCGCTCGCGCCAGAGGTCCTGCTGCCTCTTTTTGAAGTCTATCCACGGCCTCATCCAGCGCAAGTATTTCTTGTTCCTTGCTGCCGAGACGCCGCATGGCGACGGTCTCGTTCTCTGCCTCGCGTCCACCGACGGCGAGAATAACGGGAATCTTGGCGACGCTGTGTTCGCGCACCTTGTAGCCGATTTTCTCGTTGCGCAAATCCACTTCGGCCTTCAACCCTGCCGCCTTGAGCCGCGCCACCGTCTGGCCGGCATAGGCGTCGCTGTCAGCGGTTATGGTCGCCACTACCACTTGGCGCGGCGCCAGCCAGAGCGGAAAGCGCCCGGCATGATGCTCGATAAGAATGCCGAGGAAGCGTTCGAGCGAGCCGAGGATCGCACGGTGAAGCATGACCGGGCGATGGCGCTCGCCATCCTCGCCGATATAGGAAGCGTCAAGCCGCTCGGGCAGAACAAAATCCACCTGTAGCGTGCCGCATTGCCAGTCGCGCCCAATGGCGTCACGCAGGATGAATTCGAGCTTGGGGCCGTAAAACGCGCCCTCTCCGGGATTGTGCTGGACCTCAAGGCCGGTGCCTTTGACCGCTTCCAACAGCGCCCCTTCGGCGCGATCCCAGACATCGTCCGTGCCGACCCGGATCGCTGGTCGGTCGGCAAAATTGACGCGCACCTCGTCGAAGCCGAAATCACGATATATCGACATCAGAAGTTCGCAAAAATCTTCGGTCTCAGGCGTGATCTGGTCGTCGGTGCAGAAAATATGAGCATCGTCCTGCACGAAGCCACGCACCCGCATCAAGCCGTGCAACGCGCCGGACGGCTCATAGCGGTGGCAGGCGCCGAACTCGGCCATGCGCAACGGCAAATCCCGATAGCTCTTGATGCCCTGGCGGAAGATCTGCACATGACCTGGGCAGTTCATCGGCTTCAATGCCAAAATTCGCTCTTCCGCCTCGGTGGTGAACATGTGCTCGCGGAATTTTTCCCAATGGCCGGAGGCTTCCCACAAACTGCGGTCGATCAGTTCCGGGGTCTTCACCTCGACATAACCGGCATCATCCAGGCGCTGGCGCATATAAGTTTGCAGCGTGCGGTAAAGCTGCCAGCCATGCGGGTGCCAAAACACCATGCCCATCGCTTCCTGCTGGAGATGGAACAAATTCATCTCGCGGCCGAGGCGCCGGTGATCGCGCTTTTCGGCTTCCTCCAAGCGGTGCAGATAGGCTGTGAGATCTTTTTCTGTCGCCCACGCAGTGCCGTAAATGCGTTGCAGCATTTCGTTGTCGGAATTGCCGCGCCAATAGGCGCCGGCGACCTTGGTCAGTTTGAAGGCGCCGATACGCCCCGTAGATGGCAAATGCGGCCCGCGGCAGAGATCGATGAAATTTCCCTGGCGGTAGAGGCTGACATCCTGATCCGCAGGAATGCCAGCAATGATCTCTGCCTTATAATGCTCGCCCGCGTTTTTATAATATTCAACCGCTCGGTCGCGCGGCCATACTTCACGCGTAATTTCCTCATCGCGTTCGACGATTTCGGCCATGCGCGCTTCAATCGCTCCCAGATCGTCGAGCGTAAACGGCTGAGCGCGGGCAAAATCGTAATAGAAGCCGTTTTCGATGGCCGGGCCGATCGTGACTTGGGTATCGGGATATAGTTCTTTGACGGCCTCGGCCATCACATGCGCGGTATCGTGCCGCAATACCTCAAGCCCCGCCGCGTCCTTGGCGGTGACGATACTGATTGCCGCGTCCTTCTCGATGACGCGCGAGAGATCCCATAATTCGCCATCGACCGACACCACAAGCGCCGCCTTGGCCAAGCCAGGGCCGATACTGGCAGCGATCTCCAGCCCGCTTATCGGGTTCTCGAAAGAGCGCGTCGAGCCGTCTGGCAAAGTAAATTCGGGCATGGACCTCTTTAATTCTGAACGCCGCAGTAAATCTGAACACCGCAGGAAACACCGCAGTAAAAGTGGCGGCACTCTACTAGGCGCGCAACCCCTGTCAAGCCACGCAAGCCTTGCACAATTATGGTTAAGCCAACGTCAACGAAGCGCGAACTTCCGCCACCGGCAAGTCGGCCAGACGCTGGCGCTGCAAAATATGAACGGCGGGGCCGTGTGGGGCGGTCAAGGCAGGGTCGGAGGCACCGGAAAACAGTACCGTGGCGGCACAGCCGGCGGCGGTGATGAGATGCATCGGCCCGGTATCATTGCCGACCGCCGCCACGGCGCCGCGAGCCAGCGCGACGATCTGGCTGAACTCTGTGCGCCCACAAAGATTTCGCGCCGCCTGGCAGATGGTGTGGATTTCCGCCAAGACAGGGCGCTCCGCCGCTGCGCCGAGCAGAAGCGGCAGATACCCCGTCCCAGCTAGACCCGATGCCAGCTCGCCATAAGCCTCGGCCGGCCAGCGTTTTTCGGGACGGTGAGCCGAGCCGCCGGGCACCAGGAGAACATAGGGCTCAGCCGGCGCGAGTTCAGATATGTCGCCGTCCAGCCACGACAGATCCGGCGCCGCGACCGCGTCGACGCCGGCCACGGCGAGCTGTTCGCGCTGGCGTGCCACGGTGTGCATGGTATTGCGCTCTGGATTGGCATGCGGGTGCGAGCAGCCCCTGGCGATACCCGACCATTCCGGGCGGGGCGCAGCAAAGTAACGGTAATAGGAGGTTGAGCGGCGTGAGGTTTGCAAGTCATAGACGCGGCTAAAGCCTGCGCCGCGTAAACGCCGGCAGAGACCGAGCCATGCCGGAATGTTCCACTTCGAGGCCCGAGAATCGCACCAAATGCGATCGAAATACCCGGAGCGGCGGGCCATCTCTTCAAACGGCGCGGTGGTGAGAAGCGTAATCTGCGCTCGCGCGTGGTGCGCGCGGATCGCCGCGAATGGCCCCGTCGACAGCACAAAATCGCCGAGCGCGCCGTGTTTGATGACGAGAATTTCGCCGCCGGTGCTGCTCACCGGTCGCTCGTGGCCGGCGGTTCGCCGGCCAGGACTTCGCGATAAACAGCAAGTGTGCCGTCGCACATTTTCTCGAGCGTGAAATTTTCCCGCACATGGCGGATCGCCACTTGCGCCATCGATGTACGGCGCTCGACATCAAGATCGAGCGCCGCGTTGAGGGCGCGGGCGAGCGCAACGGCATCGCCCGGCTCGACCAAAAGCCCGGTCTCACCTTCGAGAATGGTTTCCTTGGCGCCACCATGATCGAAGGCGACGACGGGGCGGCCCATCGCTTGCGCCTCGACGATCACCCGGCCAAAGGCTTCCGGCTTGGTGGAGGCGCTGACCACCACATCCGCCGACATATAGGCCGCCGGCATATCGCGGCACGGTCCGGCAAAGCGGACGATATGGCCGAGGCCGTTCTTCTCGACCTGGCGCTCAAGCTGGTTGCGATAATCGGTGCGGCCTTGGTCGTCACCAACAAAGACAACAACGTAATCGTCGCGGGTGAGATGGGTCAGCGCATCGAGCAACACGCCATGGCCTTTCCACGATGTGAGCCGGCCCGGCAACATAATTACGAATTTACCGTCGGGGAGGCGCCATTGCCCAGCGAGCTGGATGAGGCGTGCCTGCGGGACAGCGGCGGTACTGAAAATGGCGATATCGACCCCGCGGCGAATGACACGGAGACGCGTCTGGTCCATGGGATAGGTGTGGATGATGTGATTAGCGGTGAATTCGGAATTGGCGATGACACGCTCGCCCTTCACCATAACGGCGTTGTAGTGCCGTTTGAGCGCACCGGATGTGCCATACGCGCCGTGAAAGGTGGTAATGAAATGGCAGCCGGTTTTTTGTGCGGCGTACAAGGCGCTCCATGCCGGCGCGCGCGAGCGGGCGTGAATGATATCCACATTCTCGGACCGGATCAACTCGGCCAAACGCCCGGCATTTTTACGAATCTGGATTGGGTTTTTACTTTTCAGCGGCAGTTGGATATGCCGGGCGCCGGCGGACTCCACCTGACGCACCATCGCGCCACCGGCTGAAGCGACAAGCGCGCGCCACCCGGCAGCGGTCACGGCCTGGGCAATTTCCACCGTGGATCGCTCAGTGCCGCCGGGCACGTCAAGCTCCGGCATGATCTGGAGCACCACCGGACTATTCTTGTGCGGCGCTTCCCGCGCTCGTTGCTGCCGCGCTTCCCGCGCTGCAGCGCCAATGTTAGATTGAGAGGCTTTTGACACTTGTGTTCCGCGTCATAGTGAAAACAGGCATCGACCTGCCAGGAGATAGTTCCATAACTGATCCAACTGCGGCAAACCCTGAGAGTGCGCGCATCCTCAGCGCACCGGACGGGCAGACAATCGCCTACCATTTGCTGGAGGGCAAGGCTCCCGGCGTGATGTTTTTGGGCGGCCTGATGTCCGATATGAGCGGCACCAAAGCAATTTCTCTGGAATCCCATTGCCGCGCGGCGGGGCGCGCGTTTGTGCGCTTCGATTATTTGGGGCATGGCGAATCGTCAGGGCGCTTCATTGACGGCACGATCGGCCGCTGGCACGCCGATACGCTTGCGGTTCTCGATGAGATCGCGAAGGGGCCGCAAATATTGGTCGGCTCGAGCATGGGCGGGTGGCAGATGTTGCTCGCGGCGCGTGCCCGACCCAAGCGAATTGCCGGCCTGATCGGCGTCGCTGCGGCGCCGGATTTCACCGAAGACCTCATGTGGGATCAATTCGACGATGCGGCAAAAGCGCGCATGCGGGAGGAAGGGATCCTGCATCTACCCTCCGAATACGAGGATACGCCCTATCCCGTGAGCCTGGCCCTGGTCGAAGACGGGCGTGACCATCTGCTGCTGCGCAGCCCCCTGGCACTCACCTGTCCGCTCCATCTGATACACGGCATGGCAGACAGAGACGTGCCATGGCAGACTGCACTCAAGATCGCCGAGACGGTGAGCGGTGAAGACGTTTGCGTGACCCTGGTCAAGGGCGGCGGGCACCGGCTGAGCGCCGTGGCCGATCTAGCGCGCCTGACTTCAGCTATCGAAAGCATGGCGGCGCGCCACAAGGGCTGATAAAGCCATTTCAATTCCTAGTGAACTCGGGCCGCGCGGCCTAGGCAGGCGGCCGAGGATGCACTATGTATCGAAGCTATGCAGATATCTCATTTATTCGCTCCGTTCATTCCGCGCTGGCCAAGCGTGGTGCTGGCCATCGCCCTGCTGTTCGCCGCGCCGCTCGGCGGCATGGCAGCGCAGAGCCTAATCGACCTCGACACCAGGGCCGACGGCTCGCGCATTCTCAATATGGTTGTCCATGACGCGGCGCGGCCTCTGCCGGCATTCAAATTTGTCGACGTTGCGGGCAATCACCTGTCGATCGAGGATTTTCGCGGCAAGGTCGTTGCGCTGCATTTTTGGGCGACCTGGTGCATGCCATGCCGGGCAGAGATGCCGACCGTCGACGCGATGCAGGAATTGCTCGGCGGCGAGGACTTCACCTTTGTGCCCCTTTCGGTGGACCGAAAAGGCGCGAAGCTGGTGCAGCAATATTATGTCGATCATGGTCTTACGAATATGCCGCTCTATATCGATGAGGGAATGGATGCGGCACATGCACTGCGCGTGAATGGCCTTCCCTACACAATTCTGCTGAACCGCGACGGCCAGGAAATCGCACGTATTATAGGCGACCGCGACTGGTCTACACCGGACGCGACTGCACTGATGCAGCGCTTGATCGAATAGGGCCGGACGGTTGGGCGGAAATGGCGGAGACGCCGTCTTAGTCACATAATCCATCCGCTAGTCCTGCAGTCATGGAATTCTCTCTCTTAGGCATCGTCGTCGCTTTCGCCGCGGGCGTGATCTCGTTTCTGTCACCTTGCGTATTGCCGTTGGTGCCAGGCTACGTGTCGTACATAGCTGGCGGATCGCTCGAGGATTTGACCGAAAATCCAACCGCCCGCAACCGCCTCCGCGCGATCTATTTTAGCCTTTTTTTCATTCTCGGATTTTCGCTCGTTTTTATTGGGCTCGGCGCGAGCGCCAGCGCTGTTGGCGAATTTCTGCTCACCAACAAGCGGCTCTTCGAGAATATAGCCGGCGCCGTGATCATCATCTTCGGCCTGTATTTAATGGGCGTGCTGCGCATCCCGCTCATGGCCCGCGAAATGCGCTTCGTCAGCCGCGCTGCGGGCGGCCATCCCGCCAGCGCCATGCTGCTCGGCACCGCGTTCGCCTTCGGCTGGACGCCCTGTATCGGCCCGGTGCTGGGTGCGATTCTTACCATGAGCGCCAACAGCAACGAGATCGGCACGGGCGTGATGTTGCTCGCCTTTTATTCGCTCGGCCTAGGCCTGCCGTTCCTGATCGCTGCCGCCTTCACCGGCGCTTTCCTCAATTCGATGAAATCCATGCGGCGCTTCAGCCGGCCGTTTCAAATCGCCGCCGGCGCGATCATGGTGGCGATGGGCATTGCCCTGGTGACCGGCTATCTCAGCACCTTGGCTTTCTGGCTGCTGGAACTGGCGCCCGGCCTGGCCACGCTTGATGGTGCGCTTATTTAGTTTTTTGAGGCTCCGCCGCGAGCAACGCTGCGAGGCCGGCGCGGTAATCGGGATAAGCCAATGTCACGCCGAGTTCTCGCTTGATTCGGCCATTCCAAACGCCTCGGTTTTCAGCCCAGAAACTTTGCGCCATTGCAGACAAAGCACCAGCATCAAACTTCTGAAGCGGCGGCGGCGCGATGCCGAGCAAATCGCAGGCATGAGCGACGACAGCCGCCGGCTCCGCCGCCTCGTCATCGCAGACATTATAAATCGCGCCGGCACGAGGCTTAGACATGGAGGCTACCAACGTCTGCACGATATCGTCGACATGAATCCGCGAGAACCGATGTCCTGGCTTATCGATGCGCCTGGCCGTGCCCGCGCGCACCGAGTCCAGAACATTCCGGCCCGGGCCATAGATGCCGGCAAGACGGAAAATATGCACCGGAACGCCATACGCGCACCCAAGATCGAGCCACGCCTGCTCAGCCGCCAGACGGCGGCGGCTGCGCGCATTGCCAGGCGCCGGCGCATCGGTTTCATCCACCGTTTCGCCGCCGCGGTCACCATAGACGCCGGTAGTCGAGAGATAACCCAGCCAGACCAGTCGCTCAGCAGCGGTGATATTCTTGGCATGGCTGAGGATCACGGGGTCGCCGCTCTCGCCGGGCGGAACTGTACATAACATATGGCTGGTGCCGGGGGGGATCACCGCATCGTCAAGCGATCCGCCGGAGATTCCGTCGGTCGCGAGCCCACGCAGCACATCGGCATCGCGCGCCGTACCGCTCACCTGCCAACCGGCGGCATGGAGCGAACGCGCCAGACGCGCGCCGGTATAGCCAAGGCCAAAACAGAACAGCCGTCCCGGTGGAAGCGCGCTATGATCGGTGGAATTCACGCCGCATACTGCCACATATTGCCGATCATTGTGTTTGACCATGATTATACTGATTGAAGTAAACCGATCCGTCCGGCACCGCCGCGGACAAGCTGCTCGCTCAAAACGCCGGGGGAGGCTGGTTCTGATGGTGCTTGCTCTTCTGGCTTGGCCACTTTGGCCGGTGGCGGCGGCGGCGCAAAGCGTCGTGCAATCACTCGAGTATGACCAATGTATCGAGCTTGCCATGCGCGAGCCGGATGCCGGCTTCGAGCGCGCTATTGCATGGCGTGATCTTGGCGGTGGGGTGGCGGCGCGGCATTGCGTGGCCGTAGCGCTCTATGGTCTCGGACAATTTCGCGAATCGGCGCTCCGCCTAGAGCGTTTGGCTCAGGAAAACGTAATTCCCGGACTGCAAATTTCCCTGCTGAGCCAGGCCGGCAATGCCTGGCTAATGGCGGAAGAATTTGAGCGCGCCCACGCCGTGTTGAGCGCCGGCCTTGAGCTGGCACCGGATCATCTCGACCTTCTGATCGATCGCAGCCTGGTTTACGCCGCCGCAGAGAATTACTGGGAAACCGTCGACGACCTCAACCGCGCCCTCGATACCGAGCCGGACAACGCCGATGCGTTGGTGTTCCGCGCGAGCGCCTATCGCTATCTCGACAGCCTCGATTTGGCGACCGACGACGTGAACCGAGCGCTAAGATTCAAGCCGGACCATGTTGCAGCCTATTTGGAGCGCGGCATCATCCGCCGCCTTTCCAACAACCCGGACGGCGCGCGTGAGGACTGGCTGCATACAATCAAGCTCGCGCCCGATTCACCGGCAGCAGAGGCGGCACGGCGCAATCTGGAAAGGCTCGATATCAGGGCTGAGTAGCGCACCACTCGGCGACGACATCGCTATCACCTTCGGTCGTAATATATTCGGCACGCAATCGTTCGAAAATTGGTCCCGGCGCCAATCGAGCCAACGCCCAAACCGCCATCGCTCGGACCAACGGAGAGTCGTCCGTCAACCGCCTTTCGACCACGCCCAAGAGCGCTGAGTCGCCGGAATTTCCAATTGCAATCATCACGTTGCGGAGGAAGCGATCGCGCCCGGTGCGCTTAATCGGCGAGCCCGAGAAATAGGCGCGAAAAGCTGCATCGTCCAGTTCGGCAAGCGCCGCCAATCTCGGCGCACTGAGCTCCGTGCGCGGCTGAAAAGCATGCTCGGCGCCGGCGCGAGCGAACTTGTTCCACGGACAGATTGCCAGGCAATCGTCACAGCCATAAATGCGGTTTCCCATGGCGGCGCGGAATTCTCGCGCGATATGGCCCTTATGTTCGATTGTGAGATAGGATATGCAGCGCCGGGCGTCCAGTTGGTATGGCGCGGGAAAGGCATTGGTGGGGCAGCTATCGAGGCACGCCCGGCAGCTGCCGCAAGCATCCTGCGCCGCGTCGTCGGGGGGCAAATCGAGGGTGGTAAAGATCTCGGCCAGAAAGAGCCAGGAGCCGAAATCGCGCGACACCAAATTGCTATGCTTGCCTTGCCAGCCGAGCCCGGCGCGCATGGCGAGCGGTTTTTCCATTACCGGCGCGGTATCGACGAACAATTTGACCTCTCCGCCAAGGCGATGCGCGATATCGCCAGCGAGGCGCTTCAGGCGCTTTTTCATCACTTTGTGGTAATCCGCGCCTTGGGCATAGACGGAAATGGCGCCGTGCCCAGGCGCCCTGAGGATATCGCCAGGCGGCTGCTGGGGTGTGTAATCGGCGGCCAACATGATAATGCTGCGGGCGTCGGGCCAAAGCGCGTTGGGATCGCCGCGTCGCACCGCATGCGTGGCCATCCAAGCCATATCGCCGTGAAAGCCGCGCGCCAGAAATTCCTTTAAGGAGTCACGCTCTGGTCCAGGACCGGCTGCCGCGATGCCAAAGGCGGAGAACCCGAGGTCGCGCGCCCAAGCTTCGATTTCACCGCGGAGCCTGGCGCCATCGGTGTGCGATTCGGGTACTAGAGGGGGCTTAGAAATCGAGGTCTGCATAATGTTTGGGTGGCGCAAAACCCGGGATGTGATCTTCCAGAAGCGACCTGAAAGACGGGCGTGATTTGATGCGCGCATACCATTCTTTGGCAGCCTCATATTTGCTCCACGGCACATCGCCCATATAGTCGATGGCCGAAATATGGGCGCCGGCCATAACGTCAGCGAGCGAGAATTCGTCGCCGGCCAGCCAATTGCGGCGCTCCGTGAGGTAGGCGATGTAATCCAAATGGGTGCGGATATTGGTGAGACCGGCGCGAACCGCCTGAGAATCCGGCTCGCCCTTGGTGAGAAATCGCTTTACGAATTTTTCGCCGTGGATCAGATCGGTCACTTCACGCGCGAACTTATCGTCGAACCAGGAAACCAACCGGCGCACTTCGGCGCGCACCAGCGGGGCGGCGCCGATCAGCGGGGGCGTTTTGTAGACATCTTCGAGATATTCTAGAATGGCGCCCGAGCCGCCAATCACGGCGCCGTCTGCTTCGACGAGAACCGGCACTTCGCCCGCCGGATCGAGGATCAGGAATTCGATGCGGCGCTCCCAGGTTTTCTCCAGCGCCAATTCAAACTCGAGGCCCTTTTCAGCCAGGGCAATGCGCACGGCGCGACAATTCGGAGTTAGCCAGAGATGATACAAGGTCCGCATGGGCAACAGTCTAGCTTATTGCAAATGGCCGCCCAACGACGGAGATGCGTTTGTCCGCAATCGCCCGCCCTTGGGGGTCACCGAATTGTGAACGGCTTTGTGAGATCGCCAGGCTCACGCATGATATATTTGGCCTTGGAAAAATCCATGAAAATGCGCGGACTTCTCATCTCCCTCATGTTGGCTGCCGTCCTGCTAGTCGGGCTTGATGCGGCACCCTCCGCGCGTGCCGAGAGCGGCGAACCCGTGATTGTGGTTGAGCTTTACACTTCACAGGGCTGTTCTTCATGCCCGTCGGCCGACGCCTTTCTAGGCGAATTGCTGGACGCGCGAACAGATATTATCGCCCTCGAATTTCACGTCGACTATTGGGACAATTTGGGTTGGAAAGATCTTTTCTCCAGCACCGAATCGACGGCGCGGCAGCGCGCCTACGCCAGAACACTTGGCCTGTCATACGTTTTTACCCCGCAAATGGTGATCAATGGCAGTAGCAGTGAAGTCGGCTCCGACAAGATAGCGGTGATGACCGCAATTGAGAATGCGCGCGAGAGCACCGCCCGGCAATTGGATATCACGGTGACCCAGGACCGCGCTGGCGGGCTGAAGGTTGTGCTTCCCGCGGCTGCGGCGGGAGACGTGACGAAGGTGGGAGCTGCCGCAGCGACAGTCTGGCTCGTCAACTTCGACCGCCACCACATCACCGAAGTCACGGCCGGAGAAAACACCGGACGGATGATGAAAAACAACCATGTCGTCCGCGGTCACAGAGCAATCGGCACCTGGACCGGCGCGGCGCTAGAAATATCGCTTCGGCCCGACCAACTAGCCGATGGGGGCGCTTCGGACGGCTGTGCGATCCTCGTCCAATCGGACAATTTCGGCCCAATCATCGGCGCCGCTTCGCTGTGGCTCGACGGCGCGAGCTGAGATCTCTAGGCGCTCAACGTCTTGGTTAAAATCCCGGCCAACCGGCGGCTGAACGAGGCCGGATCGGGCAGTGGTTCGCCCTCAAGAATACGCGCCTGGTCCAACAACAGATGGGCTGCATCCTCAAGCGCGTCTGAAGCCCCCTCTCGGGTTACCAGAGCGGCCAGCGCCCGAGTCAGAGAATGGCCAGGGTTTATTTCGAGCACACGCTTTTGGCCCGTGACCGGCTGCTGATGCTGGCGCAGCAGACGCTCGAAATGCATATCCACATCGCCGTCATCCGCGACTAGGCAAACCGGGCTGTCGGTGAGGCGCGATGACGTGCGCACGTCCTTGACCTCCTCGCCAAGCGTGAGCTTAACCAAGGCGATAAGCTTGTCCATGTCGCCGTCGCTGGCCTTCTCTTCGTCGGCTGCGGCGGCGTCCTCGCCAGTGCTTTTTTTGACGGTTTCGAACTTATCGAGATCGGCCGAGCCTTGGGTGATCGAGCGGAACGCTTTGCCGTTGAAATCAGCCGCGGTCGGCAGCCAGAATTGATCGACCGGGTCGGTCATGAACAACACATCGATACCTCGTGCCTTGAAGCCTTCCAATTGCGGGCTCCTTTCGAGCCCGGCATCGGCGCTGCCGCTTAGATAGTAGATTGCCTCCTGGCCGTCAGCCATGGCGGCGACATAGTCATCGAGCGATATCCATTTTTCGCCGCATGTGAGCGAGCGGAAACGCGCCAGTTTCATGAGTTTGTCGCGGCTGTCCGACGCCTCATAGATGCCTTCCTTCAAGACGGCGCCGAAATTCTCCCAAAAATCGGCATAATTTTCGGGCTCCTTCTTGGATTTTTTCTCCAATTCGGACAGGATGCGCTTGACTAGGCCGGAACTGATTTTGGCGAGCAACGGATTGTGTTGCAGCGTCTCACGGCTGACATTGAGCGGCAGATCGTTGCAATCGACGATACCGCGCATAAAGCGCAAATAGCCCGGCACCAGGCCATCGCATTCCTCGGTGATGAAGACGCGCTTTACATAGAGCCGCACGCGATGCGCGCGCGCCGGGTCAAACAGATCAAAGGGCCGCATGTCAGGCACGTAGAGGAGCGCGGTATATTCGAAGCGCCCTTCCGCATGCATGTGCACTGTCATCCAGGGATCGCCGGGCAGATGCGCGACGTGGCGATAGAATTCCTTGTGCTGATCCTCGCTGATGTCGCTCGCCGAACGTGTCCAGAGCGCCGAGCCCTCGTTGAGCGTCTCCGCCGCGCCGCTATCGCCGAGCAGTTGGATGGGAAGGGCGATATGGTCGGAATAGGTAGAGACAATATGACGGATGCGAAGAGGATCGAGGAAATCCGCTTCGGCCTTGCGCAAATGTAGCACGATGCGGGCGCCGCGCGCCGCGCTATCGTCACGCAAGATTGAGAATTTGCCGCGGCCCTTCGATTCCCAATGCCATCCGGTATCTTCTCCGGCGCGCCGTGTGAACACGTCGACCTTGCCGGCGACCATGAACGAGGAATAGAAACCGACCCCGAATTGGCCGATCAGATTTGTATCAGCCGCCGCTTCTTCGTCGCTCTCCTTTATCTGCTTTAGAAAAGCTTCGGTCCCAGAGCGTGCGATAGTGCCAAGATTCTGCACCAGATCGTCATGGTTCATGCCGATGCCGTTGTCTTGAATGGTCAGCGTGCGCGCCTCTGTGTCGACCGATAGCGTGACTTTGAGATCCGAATCGTCGGCCAGCAGAGCGGGTTCAGTGATAGCGGCATACCGCAGCTTGTCGCAGGCGTCCGAGGCGTTGGCGATCAACTCACGCAGGAAAATATCCTTATCCTTGTAGAGCGAGTTGATCATGAGATCGAGCAGCTTGCTGACCTCTGCCTGGAACTCATGGGTTTCTGATTTGGCGGTCTCAGATTTGGCGGATTCAGCGGGGGCCGACTCGGCCTGGACCGCATCGCTTCGGGGTGTTTCTTCTACCGGGGTTTCGCCCATGGCGACGTTCTCCTGCTCAGATAAGGAACTTATCCGCAATATGTGTCGGCGTGGGAGCCCGTTCAAGCCCCACGGCATGCCTCATCCAGTGATTGCAGCGGATTAAGTTGCATTCCCGGCGATCCCGTCCGATGCTTTTCGAATGGCGGAAAAGCGCGACCGGGAACGCCGCATCACGGCGGTTCTCGGCCCCACCAATACCGGCAAGACGCATATGGCGGTGGACCGGATGCTGGCCCATCGCTCGGGCCTTATTGGCTTTCCGCTGCGCCTGCTAGCGCGCGAAATCTATGACAAAGTGGTCGCCCTGAAGGGCCCGCGCGCCGTTGCTCTGATCACCGGTGAAGAAAAGATCCTCCCGCCCAAGCCGCGCTATATCCTGGCAACCGTCGAATCCATGCCGCTCGATCATGCCGTGGATTTTCTCGCCGTCGATGAAATTCAATTGGCCAGCGATCCCGAGCGTGGCCATGTCTTCACTGATCGCCTGCTGCACGCGCGCGGAACCGTCGAAACCATGTTCCTCGGCGCTGATACCATCCGCCCGCTGATTCGTCGCTTGGTTCCAGAGGCGGTGTTTACCGGCCGGCCGCGCTTCTCAGAGCTGCGCTATTCCGGCCACAAGAAGCTCGGCCGTCTGGCGCCGCGCACCGCCGTGGTGGCCTTTTCGGCGCAAGATGTCTATGCGCTGGCCGAGGTCATGCGGGCGCAGCGTGGCGGCTGCGCCGTGGTGCTCGGCGCGCTCAGTCCGCGAACCCGAAACGCCCAGGTGGCGATGTATCAGGCCGGCGAGATAGACTATCTGGTGGCCACCGACGCTATCGGCATGGGCCTCAACATGGACCTCGACCATGTCGCCTTTTCAGCTCAACGAAAGTTCGACGGCCGCAACATGCGGCAGTTGAATGCGGCGGAACTGGCGCAGATCGCGGGGCGCGCCGGGCGCCATCTCAGGGATGGCACCTTTGGCACCACAGCGGATTTGCAGGAAATCGACAGTGAGTCTGTCGAGGCGGTGGAACAGCATCGTTTCGCCAAGATTAAGGAGATATTTTGGCGCAATTCCGATCTCTCGTTTTATAGCCTCGAGCGCCTCGCGCAGAGCTTAGACAAGTCGCCGACGCTGCCTGGATTGCGCCGCCTGCGCGACGGCGCCGATCATTTGACTCTGTTGGCGCTGAGCCGCGATGAAGAGGTGCTAGAGCTGGCGAAGGTTCCGGATTTAGTGCGCCTGCTGTGGGAAACCTGCCAAATTCCCGATTTTCGCAAAACACTCGCTGATAGCCATATCAGTCTGGTGCGGCAAATATTCCTCAATTTGGCACGATCGGGCGCGCTGCCGGAGCCCTGGATCGCCGAGCGCATCGCCGGCCTCGACCGCAGCGACGGCGACATCGATACGCTGACTACCCGCATCAGTCATATCCGTACCTGGACATATATCTCGCACCATGCCGCCTGGCTGGCGGACGCGCGCCATTGGCAAGAGCGCGCGCGCGCCGTCGAAGACAGGCTCTCGGACGCTTTGCATGAGCGCTTGACCCAGCGTTTCGTCGACCGCCGCGCTGCCGCCCTGGTGCAGCGCATGGGCGAACCCGCCGCGCTTATCGCCGCGATCAGCGCGACCGGCGAGATCCTCATTGAAGGTCATGCAGTCGGCCGAATGGCAGGCTTCCGCTTCCTCCCGGATGATCCGGACGGCGACAACAGTGCGGCCTCTAGCGCAGCGCAAAAAATTCTCGGCGGTGAAATCAAACGCCGGGTCAGCGCCCTTGAACAAGGCCCCGACGACGACATCGGCCTCGATTTGGCTGGCGCAACCGAACCAGCCATGGATTTCAGAAGCGGTACAATTCGCTGGTGCGGTGCGCCGGTCGCCATGTTGATAGCGAGCGGCGACGGACTAAAGCCGGGCCTGCAACTCATATATACCGAGGCACTGAGCGGGCCGCAGCGCGAGCGTGTGCGGCGCCGCCTTGCAGTTTGGCTAGAGCGTCGCGTGGCGGATGTCGCGAAGCCGCTGCTAAAACTCCGCGAAGCGCCGTTGGCGGGCGCAGCGCGCGGCATTGCTTTTCAGCTCTGCGAAGCACTCGGCTGTGTCCCGCGGGCAAAGCTCGATGTCGAAATCGCCGCGCTCGGCTCGCTTGAGCGCGCCCAACTGTCCGCCCTGGATGTGTGCATCGGAACCCTCAGTGTCTTCTGCCGCGCGATGCTGAAAAATTCCAGATCCGAGTTCGCCGCGCTGTTGTGGGCGGTCACGCAGGAAGCGGAAATGCCGCACCGAGGCGCCAATCCCGCTGCGGTTGGTTTCGCCAAAGATCCCGCCACACTGCCCGGAGGGTACAACGCCATGGGCTTTGTCGTGCTGGGGCAGCGGGTGCTGCGCGCGGATATCGCCGAACGGCTGATCGCGGGCCTGGGCAAGCGTAGCCGGGCCGGACATTTTGCGGCCGACACTGCCCTTCTCGCCATCGCCGGGTGCAGCAAAAAAGAGTTTCCGAAACTGGTGGCAGTGCTTGGCTACAGCTTCGCCGGCATCGGCGAGGATGGCCAGCGGCGTTATCGGCGCACTGCCCGCCCAGCCAGCGGCAAACCCAAGAAAAAGCCGCGCCCAGCGCGCGCCGATCCCAATTCGCCTTTTGCCGAGTTGGGCAAGCACGCGCTTTTCGGCGCCGACCGGCTGAGTGCCAACAGGAATCGGGCTACCAAGAGCGGCTTGTGAGCGAAACCCGGAGGCTCGACAAATGGCTGTGGCAGGCACGGTTCTACAAAACCCGGAGCTTGGCGCAGCGCATGTGCGCAGCGGGGAAGATACGCATCAACAGCCAGCGCATCCGAAAGGCCCATTACGCTCTGAAGTCGGGCGACATCTTGACTTTCCCCCAGGGCTCCCGCATCCGCGTGGTGCGTATTCTCGCCATGCCAGAGCGGCGTGGCCCGGCCATCGAGGCACAGCGTTGCTATGAAGAAATTGGGGGCGACCAAGCGGCATCCACGGGAGCCTGAAACGGCCCGCCTCGACCGCTAAACTGTGGTTGAGTTGGCCGCAGTTGCTGTGTTAGGCATCGCGCATGATCAATCGTATCAAAGCGCTTTTCGCGGCCCCCGAGGGAGCCAGCGTTGAAGCACATAGTGTGGACGAAATTCAGCTGGCGGCCGCGGCGTTGCTGGTCGAAGCCGCATGCCTCGACGAATCTTATGACGAGGTGGAACGTGAGACCGTTCGCCATGCGCTAAAGCAGGAATTCAAGCTCTCAGAAGAAGAATGCGAAACCCTCATCTTGCAGGCCGAGGCGGCGCAACATGATGCCACCGACCTGCATCGTTTCATCCGGAAATTTGATTCGAATTTCGGTCACGCGGAACGTTTGAGACTGATCGAGATGTTGTGGCGGGTGGTCTATGCAGACGGCGAGTTGCACGCGTATGAAAGCAACTTGATCCGGCGCATTGGCGGCATGCTGCATGTGAGCGATCGAGAAAGATCTGAGGCACGTCAACGGGTTTTAGCGCGCGATAAAGGAAGCACATAGCCAAACCCAAATTTCATCCCCTATTGTCCGCCGTGCTGGCGGATTGTCGAAGGCAGAGAGGAAAAAATGACCTATTTGGTGACCGAATCCTGCATCCGTTGCAAATATATGGACTGCATCGAAGTTTGCCCTGTGGACTGCTTCTATGTTGGTGAGAATATGCTGGTCATTCACCCTGACGAATGCATCGATTGCGGCGTGTGCGAGCCGGAATGCCCCGTCGAAGCCATCATTCCCGATACGGGCGGCGGTGACGATGAGGCCAAATGGTTAGAAATAAACACGAAATTTGCAGAAATCTGGCCGAACATCACGCGCAAAGGCGAACCTCCGGCAAATGCCGACGATTTCAAGGATGAATCAGGAAAGTTCGACAAATACTTTTCTGAAAAACCAGGCGAAGGAACTTAACCGAAACAAATTTAAAACACGCAGGGAACAAACCGCCCAATCCCGAGTCGATTCACGCCCCTGCCGCATGGTAGGCGCACGTTTGCATGCTCTGGCGCCGTATTTTGGGGTCTGTATTTAGAGGCCATTTTGTGATATGGTCATCAAACGTTAAGGAAATGGGTGGGGCATCCCCGCCCATTTCTTATTAGCGCGGCAGCGATTGATCATCCGGCGAAGCGCACCCGGGCCCGGTTCGGGAGCGACATTTGGCTGCGGAGCCGGCCGACGCATACCGAAGCGAAATAGCGCAAATTGGAAAACGGTAAAATTCGACATGACAGCAGCAAAATCGGCCGCGACAGGTAGGCCGGCAAAAAAATCCTCGGCTAAATTAAATACGCCTCCCGCCGCGATAAAAAAAGTCGCCAAGGCGAAACCGGCCAAAGCTATGCCCAGCGCCAGCAAGAGCGTCAGCGCCAAGGCCAAACCGACGGCCAAGCCTAATTCTAGTGCGGTGACGAAAAAACCAACTGCGTCAAAGCCGAAGATTACGGCGGCCAAGCCGGTTGCTGAAAAAGCGAAAATCAACAAAAAGCCGGCGCCAAAATCCGCCCCGGCCAAAAGTGAGACGGCGAAGCCCAAGGCAGTCGCCAAGCCGAAGGTCGAGGATTTGCAGGGCTTCTCGGTCAAGGATCATGTGGTTTACCCATCGCACGGAGTCGGCCAAATCACCGGCGTTGAGGAGCATGAAATCGGCGATATATCGTTGCGCGTGTTCGTTGTTGTGTTCGACAAAGAGAAGATGACCCTGCGTGTGCCGATCGACAAGGCAAGCACCTCAGGCATGCGCAGATTGAGCTCACAGCAGAAGATGGAGCAGGCGATTTCTACTCTGAAAGGCCGGGCGCGCACGCGGCGCGTGATGTGGAGTCGGCGGGCACAGGAATATGACGCCAAGCTCAATTCCGGCGATCCAGTAGCGATTGCCGAAGTGGTGCGCGACCTTCATCGCGACGCGGACCAGCCCGACCAGTCTTATAGCGAACGGCAAATGTACGAGGCCGCGCTTGAGCGTTTGGCGCGTGAATTCGCGGCAGTTGAAAATACCAACACAGAACAAGCTGCGGAGAAGCTGGAAAACGTTCTACGCGCCGCCTGACGAAGCGGGAAAGCCGTCATGGCCGGGGTGGATCGGGACATTTTTGCCGCCTTTCGCCGCGCGCGCCGTGTTTGGGCCGTGGCGTCCATTCATGGCGAAGTCGGCCGCCTCAATGCCTTACACGAATTGCTGGGAGAGCGCCTGTGCGAAGGCGACCGCCTGGTGTATCTCGGAAATTACATGGGTCACGGCGCAGCGGTCGGCGAGACGATCGACGAACTGTTACTGTTTCGCCGTCAATTCCTGGCAGCGCCGGGTGTATTTTCCTGCGACATTGCTTATTTACGCGGCCAGCAAGAGGAAATGTGGCATAAATTGCTGCAACTTCAGCTCGCCGTGGGCCCGGCTGAAGTGTTGACCTGGATGCTGGAACAGGGGCTTGAGACAACCCTCGCAACCTATGGCGGCGACCCTGAAACAGCGCTCCGGCGCGCCCGCTCCGGCGCACTGGAGCTTGCCCGCTGGACCAACGAATTGCGCCAGCGCATGCAAGAAAAGGGTGGCCATGTTGAACTCATGTCGAGCTTACGGCGGGCGGCGTTTACCGACGACGGATCTCTGTTATTCGTCCATGCTGGGATCGACAAAAAACGACCCGTCGACGCCCAGGGCGACGCGTTCTGGTGGCACAGCGAAAATTTTGCCGATATGGATTCGCCCTATTCCGGCTACCGCAAGGTCGTGCGTGGATTTGATCCGGAGCATAGCGGCATCCAGATCGGACCCTACAGCGCCACAATCGATGCGGGATGCGGCTTTGGCGGACCACTGACATGTGTCTGTTTTGATATCGACGGCAAGGAGATCGAGCGCCTCGAGGCCTGATTCTTCACCCCTTCGGCGCGGGCTGTGCGGCGACCTGCGCGTCACCGCGCCGCAGCGTAACGGCCAGCCCCATCCTAACAATAATGTGAACTCAATCTAGTCGATCGACATTGTAACCGGTGCGCGATGCCGCTAAAGTTTTGAATTATTCTAATAAACAAATTCATGTGAGCGCCCTTTTAGAGCGAATGGAAATCCACTGGAACTCCAACGGAAATCCTCATGTCGGCATATAACAGCAACCATCACACGCAACGAGCTGAGCGGCGCTTTTTTACCGATTCTATCAACGCTCCCCTGCTGACGCGCGAACATGAACATGAACTCGCCATAAGATGGCGCGACGAAGACGACGAGGCGGCGCTGCATGAAATCGTCTTCGCGTATTCACGCTTGGTGATCAGCACCGCGATGCGCTTTCGCAATTACGGCCTGCCGGTGGCCGATCTGATTCAAGAAGGCAGCATCGGCCTGCTGCAGGCGGCCGCCCGCTTCGAGCCCGAGCGCCAGCTGCGCTTTTCCACTTACGCAAATTGGTGGATCCGCGCAGCCATGCAGGATTATGTTTTGCGCAACTGGTCGATCGTGCGCACCGGAACCACGGCGGCGCAAAAATCGCTGTTTTTCAATTTCCGCCGCTTGCGCAATAAAATAGATCATGTCGACGGCCCGCTTCGGCGCGAGGGACGTGAACGCATCGCCTCTGAACTGCGCGTCCAGCTCAAGGATGTCGAGATGATGGAGGGCCGACTATCGGCGAGCGATCAATCTCTCAACGCACCGATGGGTGAAAACGGCGAAGCCGAATGGCAGGACTTTATCGTCGACACACGGCCGTTTCCGGAAGCAACCGTATTCGAACATGTCGATGGCATGAGCCGCTCCGCCTGGCTCGGTGAAGCGCTCGATTCTCTCTCCGAGCGCGAGCGGACCATTATCGGCAAACGGCGGTTGCGCGATGAAACCGTGACGCTGGCGGAACTCGGCCGAGACCTTGGTATCAGCAAGGAGCGGGTGCGCCAGATTGAGCACAAGGCGCTGGAAAAACTGCGCGCCCTGATGGCCTGCAGGGTCGAACATCCAGGCGATTTAATTTTCGAATAGGTTAGCTCACTGCCTATTCGCTAATGATCTTAACGCGCCGGCCCGGTGTTAGTGGCTCGTTGGCGTCGAGGCCGTTCAGAACGTGGAAGCGCTCAAGCGGAAAATCTTCGACCGACATGCTGCGCGCGAGCGATTTGGATGTATCGCCGGGGCGTACCGTGATGACGCGCACGCGAAGCGGCTTCAGAGCCGCAGCTGCAGCCGCGCTCATCCGGTTGAAGCTGAAGGTGGTGCGGCGGTATTCCTCATTAAAGCCGGCCGATTGATCGGGCGGCGTGAGGAAAAGGAAGCGGTAAACCTGATCGCGTGAAAAGCGGATGGCGACAAAGCGCACATCGAGCGGGCCATCGCGGCCCGAGATGCGGCCAGCGCCGGTCGCCGCTTCCATGCCGTTAATATCTATGGTCTCTGCGCCGGTAAATTCGAAGCCTTCCGCCCAGACCCGCGTGAGATAGCGTTGGGTGCTGAGGCTCGGATCATCCAACTTGCGCCCATCGAAGCGAATGAGCGCGCCGCCCGAATGCTCGCCAAACACCGCAGCCTCGCTATTTTGAAGACGAAATCCGGGCGGTGCGGTGAAGCGGAATTTAAGGCCGGCATGGGCGAATTCGCGCCCTCGAACGTAACCTTGATGCGGCGAATCGCCGTAAATCATCCCGTCGATTTGATTGAGATAGACATCGGCGTCGCGCGCCAAACTATTATTTGCGCCGGACCGTGCGCTCGCCGCCGCCTTCTCCACGCGCGCGCCGGTGCGCGGATGGCTTGAAAATAGCCCTTGGGCGGGATCCTGCCCTTCCTTGCCTGCGATCTTGAGCGCGAGCTTATGATCTTCACCCAGCGCGCCAAGAAACGAGGCCATTGCCATCGGGTCGAACCCGGCCCTAGTCAGATAGCGAACGCCGAGCTGGTCGGCCTCAAATTCTTGGTCGCGCGAAAAGCCCTGGATATAGGCCCCGGCGGCGACACGCGCGGCATTGCCGAGAAGCGGCTCGCCGACCGCGACGCCGAGCACCGCCGCGCCGAGATTGGCGAGAATGCCTCGGCTCATACGTTGCGCTGAATGGCGCGCCGTCACATGGCCGATTTCGTGCGCGACCACGCCGGCGAGCTCAGCCTCATCATTGGCCAGTGCCACCAGACCGCGCGACACATAGACATAGCCGCCGGGCAAGGCGAAAGCATTGATCACCGGGCTGTCCAACAGGGTGAAGGTAAACGGCGGTTTGGGTTGCTCGGACGTGCTTTGCAATAACCCGCCGAGCCCGTTCAGATAGTTCGTGAGGGCGGCGTCCTTGTATTTTCCGCCGAACGCCTCGACTAACTTGGGATGCTCTTCGGCGCCGATCTGGCGCTCGCGATCGGGCGACATGAAACCGGTGAAGCTCTGTTCGCCGGTCGCAGGATTGACGCTACAGCCCTGTAACGCCGCGCCGCTGCCGGCCAGCGCCGCCATCAGGGCGGGCGCAAGGAGAATGCGCCGAAGGTTTGTCAGCCGCTGCACTATGTTCACTCGAATACCTCGATCTGCTCTGGGTGGGTCGCTTCAATCATGGCCCCATTGAAAGATTTTATCCAGCCGCGCACGCGCACGATATGCCCCTTCAAGGCAAGAATATCTTCGCCCTCGGCGACGAACATTTTGCCATCACGAGGCGCAATCGAAATGGTGAAATCGCTCTTCCAATCAGCGCCGAAATTGATATACCCGCGGCGCCTGACGATGGCCGAATCCATCACTCGCCCTTCGACGAGCTGGAAGGTGCCGACATCTTCCACCACCGCCTCTGGCGTGCGCACGGCATAGAATGGCAGCGCCCAGATGCCGCGTTGGGCGGCGCGGGCGCTGCGCTCCTGCGCCAGCATCTCGCCGATCAAGAGGCGATTGTCGCGAAAGCTGTAAACCCGTGCCAAGCCCGCCGCCAACAATTCGCCCTGCAGCCAGAGCCCATCGTCGCGCAGCAAATGCGCCAGCGCGCGGCCATAGCGATCCCTCTTGCGGCCGCCATAATAGAGCGTCAGGGTTTTGCCGAGCGCCAGCGCCTCGAGAGCCTGTTTGGCTTCATCGGCCAGTGGCCAGGCTTTGAAGCCGGCGCGCCCGAGCGGCAGTTTGGGTGCCTGGATGCCGACCAGACGTACCTCCGTGCCGTTTTCGAGGAACAGCGTATCGCCATCGACCACTTCGACGGCGGGCGAGGTCTCGCCGCGCTCCAGCGCTTCGACAACGGCCTCCGCCCGGAGCGTGGCGAGGGGCAGCAACAAGAGGACAAGCAGGGACAATAAAAGGCGCGGCATGGCGCTGATTATAGACCGCCAGCCCGGCAGCGCACGGATGGAAATTATTGGCCAAGGCTCCGCCAACCCGTACACTGGGGAAAAATGAGCAGGCGCATTCCGCGCAGGGGAGGAACGGCGTGAGAAAATCGAAATTCGCGAGGCTGGCCCTGGTCGTCATGTTGAGCGCCGCGCTGTGCGCTGGGTGGAGTATGGGCTGGCCAAATTCGGCGCGCGCCGGGGAGCCCGACTTCTTCGCATTCAGCGCTGGCGGCTATGACGTCAATGATGACGAGACGGCGGCGGAATTTCGCGCTGAATACCGCTCAGACTTGCGCTTTTGGAAGATATTGCCGTTCATCGGCCTGGCCGGCACCTCCGACGAGGCGGTGTATGGCTACGCCGGTCTTGGTATGGATATCTTTCTGGGGCGCCGCGTGGTGCTGCAGCCCAATGCGGCCTTCGTCGGGTATCACAAGGGCAAGGGCAAAGATCTCGGCGGCGAATTTCAATTCCGCACTGGCGGCGAGATTGCCTGGCGCTTCGACGATTGGTCGCGCCTCGCCATTGCCTTCCACCACATCTCGAACGCCGGCATCTATGACGACAATCCGGGCACAGAACTTCTTGTGCTGACTTATTCCGTGCCCTTCACTCAGGCGCCAAATTAGCCGGCGGGAACCCCGAATCCGATGACCGGTCAGCCGGCAACCGGGGCGGCTAAACGCGGCGAACTTTCAACCCAGCGATTCCGAAATCCGCGCGAGGCGCTCGGCCATGCCGTGGCCTTGTTGCGCCAAACCGAACCATTTGCCTCATACCGCTTTGGGCGCTTCAGCGCCTCGCTCGGCGGGCAGATCCGGCGCGGCCATTATTTCTTTACGATCGAGGATGGCCGGCTCGCCGGCTATGTCGGTTGGGCACGCTGCTCCGAGGCAATTGCCGAAGGCTGGGTGAACGGCGGCACCGCGCCGGCCTACAAGGATTGCCTTGAGGGCCCCTGCCTAGTGGCCATGACTTTCCACGCCAAAGCGCGCCATGTGACGTTTTATCAGGCGCGGAAATGCCGCGAGCTCAACGCCAACTGCAAGGTCTATATCCCGCGCGAATACACCGACAACCGCCCTACCAAACACCGCAGCGTCTTCAATCGCATTGTCACAAACGGCAACGAGAGCGGATAGCCGCCCCGTTCCCCCGCTCCTTATTTCATGTTATCAGGCAGGACACGCATCCCTGAGAGCGCCCGTAGCTCAGTCGGATAGAGCACCAGATTCCTAATCTGGGGGTCACAGGTTCGAATCCTGTCGGGCGCGCCAGTTTTATCAATAGGTTAGTTTAATTTTGCCATGCTGTCGGGACGCCGTTGGTCAGGCGTGTCTCTCGGCACTGAAGCAATGGACAGGGGCTACGGGACGAGGATAGGATTGCTCCCCATTAGATAAATATATTGCAACATGCATACAAACTTCAGGAAGCTTAATTTCTTCGCTTACGTTCACGTAAGTCCAGACAGCCATCGACACCACGTGGGTCCACCTCAGGCGGAAATATCCGTACTTTGCTGACCTTCTGTGTATTCGTTACCGGAAGAGTGTTCACGAAAAGAAAATAAGCCGGTGCTTTGTAATAGGCCAGCTCTCCCAGGCAATAGTCCTGCAATTCAATTGCGGTGGTAATATCCGGAGATATTGTTTCTTTGAGAATTATGCAGGCCATGACCTCTTCTTGACGAAGTTCATCTGCCACGCCAATAACTGCTGCTTGCGCGATACAATTATGAGACTGCAAAACCGCCTCAATTTCAGCTGCCGCTATATTCTCGCCGCTTCTCCTAATAATATTCTTAGTACGATCTACAAAAGTTAAAACGTCATCAGCCGACCGAGATACGGTGTCGCCAGTGTGAAACCAACCTCCCCGCCACGCGAATTCGGTCGCCGCATCATCCTTCAAATATCCCGAGAAAAGGCAGCGGCGCGGATTATTGCCGGTCATGCGCAGGGTAAGTTCACCAGGCGTACCTGAAGGAACTTCCTTGTCGTCAGTATCAACAATACGAACCTCACAATCAGAAAGCGGTCGTCCAAATGCCCTTGTATCTATCTGCCTTGGCTCACGACTTCCCCACGTAGGCATGGCAACCTCCGTCATCCCCCAACCTTCAATTAATGGAAACCCGAACCGCTCCTCAAACATTTGATGGTGTTTTGGGTCTATTCCTGCCCCCGCTCCAAATTTTATATTATGTGAATTATCATATGGGCCGGTTTGTTGATTTAGCAGTAGAGGCGGCATTATTCCTAGATAGTGAATGATAGTTGCTTTAGACGCGACGACATCGCCCCACCAACTTTTGGGGTGGAAACGATCAATCATCACAATACAACCTGCTGAGGAAATCATAGCCATACTGCCGATAGCCATGGCATTCGCATGATATAGTGGAAGTGGATTTAGAAGACGTTCCTGACCATAGGCCAGGGTCATATATCCTTCTGCCTCCAGATACCATTGCCCTGCATTAAGAAAGTACCGGTTCGTTAGAATGCACCCTTTAGGACGACCAGTCGTGCCTGAGGTGTAAAGCAATGCCGCCTCGGAATCGATGTCTGGCTTCTCTGAGGACCTTGCGACGGGGGCCGCTCGCAACTGATTTCCTAATTCATTAACCTCCACCAATTGAATTGCTTTTTTGCATTTTTCTATGACCACTCGAAGAACAGCTATTCGTTCGGGTATTGAAACCACTAGTACTGATTCTGAGTGATCAAGTAGGTAGATGATCTCATCTTCTCGATAGTCTGGATTTATCGGAACAACGCTAATTCCGAGCCCATTAAGCGCGAGCCAATGCAAATGAAATTCTGGTCTATTTTCTAGCAACAGAGCCACGCGATGGCCTGGACCGTAGTCTGATTTTTGATATTCTGACTGTAATTTCATCACAATTTTTTGCGCGGCACTATAGTTAATCTCAAAACCATCTGGGTAATATGCTCGGCCCTTCATGGGAGGCGTGCATAAGAAACTACCCTCTGGAACCCGGCTTGAAGAATCTTCAAACAGAGAAAAAACATTGGAAAAAATATTGCTTTTTACCATGGCGCGTAATTCTCTTTATTTTCCAATTTCTTCTTCTGCGCTAGATCGTCAAACCCGAAGTTTCCAGATATTGCTGGGCGCGCAAGTTACGTGTTCTAGATGGCCTGATTGAGGCGGGGTTTCCAGAACGGGCGGAACAGTTCGATTTTAGGGCAGCGATTCATGACGACTTTGAGGCCGGCGGCCTCGGCCAGCTTGGCAGCAGCGTCGTTGCGCACGCCGATCTGCATCCAGACGACCTTGGCGCCGATTTCAATGGCTTCTTCGGTGACCGCATAAGCGTCCTCCGAAGTGCGGAACACCTCCACCATATCCACTGGCCGGTCGATTGCGGCGAGCGATTCCACGCATTTAAGGCCGCGGATTTCGCCGCCGGCTTCATTGGGATTGACCGGGATCATATCATAGCCGGTTTCGTGCAACACCCGGAGCACGCCGTAGCTGAATTTGGCCGGGTCCGAGCTGGCGCCGACCATGGCGATGGTTTTTACCTCTTTCAGAATCCCGGCCAAATATTCTGCCGGATAGGCCTCATCATGGTTCATTGCCTGTCCTCCATGATCTTCATGGCTTTCGTGCTGGCTCCGATGTCGGCCTTCAACTCCTCAGGCCTGAGCGGGCTTTGAAACGGGTTGCGATAGAGCTTGTCGTGGCTTTCGACCCCGATTTCGAGCATGCAGTCGCTTTGTGGCTGGGCCACGCATAATAGCACATAGCCATCGCTGATCTGACGGCGGTTGAGGGCGGTGCCGGCGCTCTGATCGACGTCGCCGGTCAGTAGTTTGGCGGCGCAGGATATGCAGCCGCCGTAGCGGCAGCCATAGGGCAGCGATACGCCGTGGGCTTCTAGGGTGTCTAGCAGTGGCCTGTCGGCCGCGACCGCGAAGGATTGACCGCCCTGATTGGCGAGGGTGATCGTGAAGTGCCCCGTCTTAGAAGACTGCACGGTGGCCTAAACCCATATGTCCGAAGTGCAATCGCCGCCCGGATAGCGTGTTTCGTGACATCGCGCCGGTCCGTTGGGCTCATTGCCGAAATCGACATAGAAGTCTGGGTTGATCGCCATGCCGCCCTGGTCGATATCGCAATCGACCATCATCATCGAGCCGCCCTTTTCTCGGATTTCTGGGTAGAACTGGTTGTCCCAGGTGGAGAACAGCGAGGTCGTGACATAAAGACGCTTGCCGTCGAGCGATAGCTGAATCATCTGTGGGCCGCCGGTCATTTTGCGCCCATGCACTTCCGGCGCCTTGCCGAGCAGGCCGCCCATCCATACTTGGCCGGTCAGTTTCGGGTTCGACGGATCGGTGATGTCGTATTGCCTGAGGTCGCCGTGCAGCCAGTTCGACAGATAGAGGAAGCGGTCGTCCATGGAGAGTAAAATCACGCTGATCAGGCCGGGCACGGGAATTGGCCAGTCCGGATGGCGCTGGTTCTCGACATCGATGATCTTCTCGGTGATCCACTCGCCGTCTTTTTTGAACCAATGGATGACGTTCGACGACAGCGCGGCGCCGACGAAGCCGTGGCTTGAATCCGGGTTGTGGTGAAAGCGCACTTCCAACGGCACCAGACCGTCCTCACCGAGATAGACAGTGTTCTCGACGCGCTTTTCTTCGAAATTCCAAAAATGGATTTCGCGGCCATATTTCAGATGGCCGACTTCTTCGAGATCGAACCCCGGCATGAAGGTGTTCGGCGCCGCCCATTCGCTGGAGACCATGACGTTGTGGCGTGGCTGGTACCAAAAATCATAATTGAACTTCATGCCGCCCAGATCATTCTCCCAGCGGCCGATAATTTCGAAATCCTCATTGAGATGTAGGAACCCGCCGGGAGCTTCGCCCTTGGCGTCGCCGAGCATCGAGATGATGATGTCGGAGCCCAAGCAATGCACCGTGTGCGGCGCGGAGAGATTGGTTTTTTCCTTGATCTCGGCGCCTTCGATGACCTTGTGCAGGCGCGGGTTCTTCGGATCGGTCGCGCAGTCAACGATATGCAAATTGGTGCTGCGCACCCCCGGCACGATCAGATAGCGCCGCTCCTTGGTAGCATCGTAATGGCAGGACGAACAGGCGTTCCACCCCATATGGTGTAGTTCATCGCCAATGCCCGGCATTTCAAGCCGACTGATCACTTTAGAATAGGTCGGGCTTTCGGGGTCAGCGTCGATGGTGGCCAAATAGTCCGGCTTTTGGATTCCCGTGCCTATATAGAGCGCCACCGTGTAAAGAATCTTCTCACGCGGCGCCTTCATCGCCTCGGCGGGTGAAGCGTAGCCCGGACCGCAGCATTCCGTTTTGCCGTTTTCGGCCATGTTTTTGTCTCCCTGTTCTTACGCACCTGAGAATGCCCTTAAATCGGTTGCGATCATAGCCAAATTGGGCCACCGCCGACGGGATGGCGCCATGATGGTGGGAGGATGGCGGCTATGTGACCACCCTCTTGTAATATCCTGGACGGATGCGATGTTAGGAACCATGGAAGAATTGCTTGAGCACGATCTGAATGTCGCACCTGCTGGAGCAATCGAGGCACCCTACCGACTTGCCATTGAGCCCGTCGGCGCACGGGTGCGTGTACGGATCGCGGGGCAAACCGTCGTTGACAGCACCGACGCACGGGTGATGCACGAGACCTATCTGCCGTCACATATTTATTTTCCCAAAGATGATTTGATTGCCGATCTTCTGGTGCCATCTTCCTTTCGCACCTTCTGCCCGTTCAAGGGCACAGCACATCATTGGCATTTGCATGTTGCCGGGCGGACGATCGAGAACGGCGCCTGGAGTTATGAGAACGCGTTGCCAGATGCCGGCGATGTGTCCGGATTCGTCGCGTTCTACCCGCACCTGGTCGAAGAACTTCTCAGCGACCAATCGCTGCCCGATAGCGACAACACTCAGGTGGCGAGTGGCGCGCTGATCAATTGGCTGTTGCGCGCAGCGTGGAAATGCCAAACGCCGACGGAACTGAGCGAACAATTTGCCGAGCACCTCCTTGCCGTCGGCCTGCCGTTGTGGCGCTTCAGCGTCAGCATTTGGACGCTGCATCCCGAACTGCAGGGTCGGCGCTATACCTGGGTGCGAGGCGGCAGTGTGGAGGAAAACGACATTCCTTACGGTATCCTAGAAAGCCCGGCCTATCTCAACAGCCCGGTCCGTCATGTGAGTGAGGGCCTGGGCGGAGTGCGCCAGCGCCTCGATATCACTACCCCCGAGTTTCAATTCCCGATTCTTGATGAACTCCGCGCCAGTGGCGGCACCGACTATGTCGCCATGCCGTTGCCCTATTCCGACGGTCAAATTCAAACCATGACCCTGGCGTCGGACGATCCGGCGGGCTTTACCACCGCGCATCTCGGCAAAGTGTACGAATGCGTGACCGTGCTCAGCCGATTCTATGAGGTGTTGACGCTGCGCCGCAACACAGATGACTTGTTCGACACATATCTCGGGCGCCGGACGCGGCGCCAAGTACTTGGTGGGCTAACCCACCGCGGAGACGGCGAGGATATCCGCGCTGCTATATTGTTTTGCGACATGCGCAACTCCACCGGCCTGGCGGAGGAGTTGTCACCCGAGATTTACTTGGATCTTCTGAACGACTTCTTCGAACGCACCGCCGAGCCGGTTTTGGAACGCGGCGGTGAAGTGCTCAAATTCATCGGCGATGCGGTTTTGGCGATATTTCCGCTCGACGCCGGGGCGACCGACGAAGCGGCGGCGGTAAAGGCCTGCCAGCTGGCCCGCGAGACGGCCGAGGAGATCGTCGCCCGCATCGCCGCGATGCCGGCCCGCGCTGACCGCCCGACGGTGCAATGCGCGTTGGGTCTGCATTTCGGCGATGTGATGTACGGCAATGTCGGTGCGCCGAAACGACTCGATTTTACCGTCATCGGCCGCGCCGCCAATGTCGCCGCACGATTGAGCGCGCAGTGTAAGGCGCTGGGTCAGTCCTTGCTGATGTCTGCTGAAGTCGCCAATCGCACGCCGGACGATTTACACTCGCTCGGCAATCAGCGATTACACCATGTCGCCGAGAGCGTGGAAGTGTTCACGGTCGGCGGCGCAAATTATGGATAGGCGCCTTTCGGCGTCACCGTTGATTTCCGGGACGAGCTGGCGCGGCTGCTGGCCGCCCATTTTACCGCCCATACCAGCCCGCCCAGGCTTCAAAATCGGCGCCATATGTGGCACCGGTGAGCGCGCTCAATGCACCGACGGCGTCCATGCGCAGCCATAGCGGGTCGGCGCTATTTGTGATGCGCGTCATCAACGCGTCGATCGTCACGTAGTCTGCCTGTCCGATTTCCGCCGCTGCCCACAGGGCCATGAGCTGCGGCTCAAAATATTTTTCCGCGCCGTTTTCGCGAACCGTCCAGGGATCGGCAATATAGTTCGGCGGGACCGTTCCGTTGTTGGCGAGCCCGAGACCCCAGAGCAGCCAAAAAGCACCGATTGAACCGCGATCTGGAATCTCAACATCGCGGAAAGGATGAACCGCGCCGGTGGCGCGCGGACTCTCAAGGCGATCGGCAAAGAAATTCTCAGGCGGGCCCGCCAGAGCATACTCCAGTACCTGCGTACGGATCGGCCAGCCGATTCGCGCGTAAGATTCTTCATCCGTGAGGAGGGCATCTAGCCGAGCCGCTGCGTCCTTCCAGTCGATTTGCCGTGGCGGTTGGGCGCCAGTCAACTCTGGCAGAGCAAGGAAGGGGGCATCGCCGGCGGAGGACGTGTTGTCGGACCAACCCCACAAAATTCCCTGCCCGTCAGTGCCCGCGCCGGTGACCACAAGCGCCCCATCGGCTGCTAGGAGGTCATACGCCTTGCCGCCGGAGAAACGAGCGACCGTCGACCAAGCGCGCCCGTCCACACTTTTCAGAACGGCGCCTTCGCTTTTGCCTCCGCTCAGCGCCCATAAAGCGCCGTCACCAGAGGTCAGTGCAAAGGGCCGCACGGTTTCGCCGAACCGAAAAACTTGTTCAGCGACTACGCCATCGCTTCGCCACAATTCTCTTACACCGTCGTGGTGGACCAAGCCGTGGGCCCAACCGCCCAGCGAGGTGAGCTGCGTCGGCGATTTGCTGATGGGCCAATCCGCCATCATCCGGACACCATCAGGCGCGGCAACAATCAAATGGAAACCGTCCGGATCGCGCAACAAACCGGCAACGCCGTTTTCTAGCTTGGTAAGCGACACAATACGGCTGACACCCTTTGGCCCCCTTGGGTGAAGATAAATGCGCTGCCAGGTGCGGCCCTGATTCTCCGACGAATGAAGCGCGCCCTGCCAGGCCGATGTCGCGGCATAGAGCCGCCCTTGGGCCGCCGTCATATTGTGAAGGTGAAAAATGAATTCGCTGGGGATTATGCCGGTTTCCCAACCCTCTCCATTAGTCACCTGAAATTCGCCCCAGGCGCCGAAGATACGCGAATCCTCAGACGGCCAATACAGCAGGCCGTCCGCCACAACAGGCTGGCCGGCATCCTGGCTCCACAGATGCCGCTCGTAGCGCGGTTCGGCCGAGCCAGGGCCCAGGCTGTAAATATCAGCCGAGTTGTGGTCCACATCTTTGACGCTATTGGCGAACCACAAGCGACCGCGGTAGAGGACCGGCTCTGACACGACCGGCCATGGCCCGATACGGGCAAGCACGGACAATGTTTCCGGCTCCGCCGCACGCGCTTCAAATTGCGCCAGCGAGTAATGAAAAAGCACCGCCGCCAAGGCGATGCGGAGGGCAAAGCCTAACCCGCGGTGACCAAACGACCGGTCTTCCGATGTCTTCCGCATGGTCTGCATGGGCATGACGATCCTTATCGACTTGCGGCGTCTGAGTAATGAATTTCCCTATTTTATCCGATCGGCCAGCTTGGCGGCACTCTCGATGGGTCAACATCTCGTGCGTTGCCGGTCGCACATGGTCCGCTTAGAGTAATTTAGTACGTCGACCGGCCGAGGGGAGAATCGCCGTGGCGTTAATTCGCTGGTTTGCATGTGTTTTGTTGGCGGCGGCCCTGCTACCCGACACAACTTTCGCGCAGTCGCCCGAGCTGCTGGATGCGTTGAGCGATGCCGGCGATCTCAATGCCCAAAAAAAACACCAAGAGGCCGTTCCCTATGTTGAGGACGCGGTCAAGCTGGCAGAGAGCGAGTTTGGCTCGGGCCATCCGTTTGTTTCCAAATTGCTCGGCTATTTGGCAGGGCTCTATGTGGCTCAGCACCTGTACAGCGACGCCGAGCCGCTTTATCAGCGTGCATTGCAAATTCATGAGGACGCCCTCGGGCCTTACCATCCGGACCTCGCCGCAACACTCAGCGCGCTGGCGCTCAACTTTCAGGCACAGAATAAATACGCTGAGGCTGAGGCGAATTTTCGCCGCGCGCTGGCGATCGTCGAGAAGGCCTCAAGTCCCGACAACCTGTTCCTCGCAGATTATTTGAACTATCTGGCAGAGCTGTTCAAGGCCCAGGAAGAATATGCCAAGGCAGAGCCGTTCTTTGAGCGCGTGCTGGCCAATGCTGAGAAGGCCGCTGGACACGAAAGCGATTTTATATCGCTGCCGCTCTACAAATTAACGTTACTCTACCAATCGCAAGGCAAGTACGGACAAGCCGAGCCTATATCCCAGCGCCTATTAGAGATTCGCGAGAAAACGCTCGGGCCACGTCATCCGGATGTGGCGCAGCGGCTAAACGAGCTTGCGGTGGTCTATCGTGCGCTCGGAAAATTTTCCGAGGCCGAGACGTTGTCGGAACGCGCGCTGGTGATTCGCGAGGACGTGTTCGGGCCCGGGCACCCGGACGTGGCGGAGACCCTAGGAACCTTGGCCTTGCTCCACCATGACCTGGGCGAGCATGACGAGGCCGAGCGGCTATTTAGGCGCGCGCTGGCGATAGATGCGGAATCCCTTGATCCACCCCGCCTTAATGCCGCCGAGAGGCTGGAGAATTATGCCGCATTGTTACGTGCCACCGGACGCAACGCCGAGGCGACAGAAATTGACGCCCGCGCCGCAGTCATCCGCGACAACAGTGCGGAAGAATCTTAATTGTTTCGCCTGCCATGAAGTATCTGTCGAGGCTCAAATTGGCGTCTTCGCTGCTGCCAGGTCGAACCACATATTGGCAGCAAACAGATACCGGCCAACAAAGCCTATATCATCGCGACACAATTGGCTTAGCCGACGAGCTGCAGCTGCCTAACCGCCGAAATGCCCCGCCTCGATCTCCCATTCGTAAGCCGCCTGCCATCGCTCGGCCATAGCCTCGGCGCGGGCGATCTGCTCACCGCTCAAAGCCGTGGCAATCGTTTCGCGGTTTTCTAAGGCGTCCTGGCTGCCCTGCATGCCGGCCAGGGTGAACCACATATAGGCCTTGGTGAGATCGCGGATAACGCCCCACCCCTTGGAGTAGTGAAAGGCGAGCTGCCGGAGAGCATTGGCATCGCCACGCCGGCCCATTTGCAAATGGTGGCGCATTTGTTCCTTGTAGCGGTTGCTGCGCACCTGGTGAATCAGGCTCATATCCTGGGCGACATCAATAACCGCCGTCTCGGACAGGCTGATGGCCGTCGCCGCATTGGCGCCCGGCGTGGCTAGCAGAGCAATGCCGCCGAAAACTCCAGCAAACACTGAGATGGCGAGAATTTTGTACATTTATTAGATATAGGGGCTCTTGGGCGAAATACAGCATGTCATCACGCGGGATTGATCAGACTGACTCGCAATATTCAGGGCAGTCGGTATTGCTCCTTGCTAATGCGGCAAAGAATATTCGCCTTGGTTTCTTCGCTGAAGGCCGGATCAGCGATAAATTCCAATAATTCGTCGGCGATCTGCGCCAATGGCATTTCGTGACCATAGTCCGAAGTGCACAGAAGAGGCGTCGATCCGGTCGCATCGTTGGTGTATTTCATCGATCTCTCGTCAAGCTCGGCCGAGAATCGGATGTTTCCCGTCTTATTAGTCCTAGCGCCGGCCCAGATGTCGGATAAAGCATCGATCCCTCGGCGCCTAGTCACTCCAGAACGCCCGATCAGATTCGCGCATCGGTGCGGCGATACTCTCTGTCCTTATTTTTGCGGTCGATCATGATGCTGCGCAACCAGCCGACAAGGCTGGGAAAGATGCTTGAGATTTTCGATCTTCTCGAGATTGCGTAGGCGCCGTCGAAACAGTCGGCGATTTCGCCTTGCTTCCCATCGACATAGCCTTCGCTTTCGAACGCAGCATAAGGCTACTCAGTCATGGTCGCTGCATCTCACTCGGCACGGCGCGTTGCGCCATCGTCCCACGCCCAGCCGACCTGCTCAGTATCCTCGAACACTTGCCAATGCTGGATGACGCCGCTGGAGACGCGAAAATACCAGAAGGTATCCTGCTTGATAAAGCGGTCGGTGCGTTTGGCACGCGAAGTTTCGTTGATCATCACCGCAACATGCTCGCCTTCGCCGAACAGGAGCTTCAGCGTATGATCGCGAATCTCAAGATATTCGGCGAACATCGTAAACGCGTGCGTAATCGAGGTTTTCCCCTCGAAGCGCCCGTTAAACGGCACCTTGGGCGAGCCCGGCGTGATCATCACTGCATCATCGGCCATCAGCCCCAGCATGGTGGCGCCGTCACCGGCGGCAATCGCCGCGAGAAATTGCCGCACGATATCTTTTGCTTTGTTGTCGCTCATGTTTTTCTCTCCTGTATTGAATTATTTCTGACGCTTTCCATACCCGATTATCCGCGACGACTCCATTCCTCAGCGGCCTCTTCCATGGTGAGGAAGGCCGCGCCAAACTTCTGCAAACCCACTATCAGTCGCTCTAACATCAGCATTCGGTGACCACGGCCGCTGACAAAGGGGTGGCAGGTGTAGGTCAGCACTCCCCATTCGGTGCTGCGCCGCATATAGTCGAAATCATCGAGCCAGTTTTGCAGCACACCTTGCGCCGGCATCAAGCCCTGGAGACGGTAATTCTTGGTCTGCACGAACTCGAAATGCGGGTAATCATCGAGGCTCCAACTGATCGGCATCTCAATTAGTGGTGTTTCGGGGCCGAAGTGCATCGGTTGATCGAGCGTGATGACATCGCCGGTGCGGGCGTAATAGGGCGAACAATCGTGCCCCATCATGCTGCTCTCATAGATGAAGCTGTGCTTGATTAAGAGCTCGATGCTATTCTCGCTGAGATCCCAGGCCGGCGAGCGGTAGCCGCGGGCAGGCTTGCCGCTGATCTTTTCGATCACCGTGTTGGCGCGCACCAGGCCAGCTTCCTCTTCGTCCCGCGACATTTGCACCGGAGTCATGTGCGTCCACCCGTGATGGCCGATTTCATGGCCGGCCGCGACCACCTTTTCCGACATTTCGGGGTAGGTTTCCAGCGTATGGCCGGGAATGAACCAGGTCGATTTGATACCGTGGCGGTCCAACAGGCCAAGCATCCGCTCGGCACCGACAACGCCAAATTCGCCGCGCGAAATTGGTGTCGGCGAGTGAAGACCCTGGGCGATCACGCCGGAGACGGCGTCAAAATCGAACGTTAGGCAGGCTATATGTCTGGCCATAATTCTACTCCCCCCATTGAGTACAAATGCACCGGCACGCCTCCATTCGCACTCTAACTTTGGTCTCTGACAAATTCAGAGAGGCATTCGACAACATGGTGCAGTGCGCGTTCATCGGTGCGCCGGCTGATGACACCCAGGCGGAGCGCGTCGGGCTCGCCCGGGCGCAGGCTTTCGGACTTTGCCAGCACGCCCGCAGTGTTCAGATGTCGCACACAATCGCCGGCGCTGAATGCGCCGGTTCGCATAGCCGGATGAATAGCACAGATCACCGGGAGCGGCGTTTCATTGACGATCTCCCAGCCCGCCGCCTTGAGAAGTGCGCGCAGGCGATCACCGAGCGCGGCTTCGCCCTCGATACGGCGCGCCAATTCGTCCGGCCGCAAGATCGAGGTCAGAACGCGCAAGCCGGTGTTGGCGCGCGAGCCCTGCAAGGACAGATAGGCATAATCATGGCGCGCCACGTCGCCGCCCGACACGTTGAACGCCAGTTCGACCGGCTCGCGGTGGCGTGAGAGAAACATGCCCGCGCCGCCAGCGCCGAGCGGTGCCAAGGTCTTGTGCGGATCGAAGATCAGTGAATCCGCCGCATCCAGTCCGTCCAAGCATTGTTGCCTGAGACGCGGCGAAAAGGCGGCGATGCCGCCCCACGGCGCATCGACATGGAACCACGCGCCATGCTTGGCGCACACCTCGCCAATCTCGGCCAAGGGATCGACAATGCCAGAAGGCGTTGCGCCCACGGTGCCTACAACCATAAACGGCAGGAAGTTTCCCGACGCCGCATCCGCAGCCATCGCCCGATCGAGCGCCTCCGGGTCGAGACGAAGATCATCGTCCATCGCGACTTCGCGTAGCGACGCGGCACCAATTAAGTTGCGCGCGTTTTTTCCGATCGAGCCATGAGTCTGGGGCGCGACATAGACAGCCGGGCGCACGCCGAGCGGTGCTGTGCCATGGCGCCAATATTCGTAGGGCTCGGGCGCGCCCGCCTCGTCGCTACAAAGCGCGGCGTTCACCGCCGGGCAGTGCAGGTTGCGTTGCGTGAGACGGTCGGTCAAGGCGACGATCATCGCCGTCATGTTGGCTTCCGTTCCGCAAGCGGTGAAATGGCCGATGGCGGTTTTGGCATCGAACCCGAAGGCGGTGAGGATGAGATCGATGCTGTACTGCTCGAACGCAACCGCAGCCGGATGCTGGCCCACCACCCCGATATTGGCGCCGCGGCGGTTGGTCTCGTCCATCGCGGTGACCGACGCGGCGTCGGCATCGATGCAGAAATACCCCATATTAAACGGGCTTGAGACATCAGTGTCATGCAGATCAGACAGGCGGCGGAAGAGCTGCATCAGCCGGTCGACCGCTATATCGCCCGCGCCGGGGTCGAGATTTTGTTGAACCGCTTCGTAGAGCGATTCGATAGCGGGCGCCGGGCGGGTTGCGGGAGGGTGCAGCATGTCATGGCCTCTTGATTTCTGAGCGGCGGATGCGCGCGTGGGGAATTTCAGCTTACGCCATCCGCCTCCCATTTCCCATCGCCACCAGGCTTGTTCGCCGTAGATGCGCGCGTTACCGTTTTTGTACAAAGTGGAATAGAGCGGAATTTGGGAGGCGAGCGGCGTGGCAGGTAGATTGGAAGGCAAGGTCGCCGTTGTGACTGGCGGCACCAGCGGCATCGGTGCGCGTACCGTGGAAATATTCGTCGCCGAGGGCGCGCGAGTGGCTATTGCCGGGCGAACGGTGGAGAAAGGCGAGCGCCTGGCCGAAGCGCTCGGCGATGCCGCGATATTCGTCAAAACCGATGTCGCCAAGGAAGCCGATATCGAAGCCCTGGTAGCACGGGCGGTCGAGCATTTCGGGCGCCTCGACTGCCTGTTCAACAATGCCGGCATTCCCGGACCCAACGAGCCGATCGCGCACATCTCCTGGGAGGGCTATGTCCAAACCATGAATGTGAACGTCGGCGGCGTACTGATGGGCATGAAGCATGCTGCGCGAGTGATGAAGCGTCAGGGCTCGGGCAGCATTATCAACAATGCGAGCATTGCCGGCCTGAGAACGGGCTATGGCGACCATCTCTATAGCGCGTCAAAGGCGGCGGTGATCCATGTCACGCGGACCGCGGCGATGGAGCTTGGTGAGCGCGGCATCCGGGTCAATTCGATTTCCCCAGGCGCGATCCTCACACCTGTCTTCGGCAAGGCCATGGGGCTTTCAACCAGCGATGCCGACGCCACTATCGATAGGTTAGACGCCATGTTCCGCACGCGTCAGCCGATACCGCGCAGCGGCTTGCCGGATGACATCGCGCACGCCGCGGTCTTTCTCGCCAGCGACGAGGCGAGCTTCGTCAACGGCCATGATCTTACCGTCGATGGCGGCATGACCGGCGGCCGTGGCTGGTCGGAATCAGCCACCGCCATGAAGCAGTTGGCCAAAGCGCTAAAGGAGAGTTAACCGCTAAGCTCGATCTCTCGGGCGACGCGACGCGACGGCTCCGGCCCATTTACAGGCGTAGGGATTTCTTTGATAATGACGGCTCGCGCGGATAGAATCGAAGAAAGAGCGAAACCTAGATGGTATCCCTGCTAAGAAATAATCCGGTCCTCAGCTTGCGGCCCTTGACCTTCATTGCCGTGGCGATCCTGTTCGCCGGCGCGGCCGCCTGGCACGGAGAGATTTTTTCTTCCACCGCCTGGGCGTTCGACCACATCACACAGAGCTATCTGGTGCGCTATATCGATACGGTGGGCATGGGGATTGGTGCCTGCTTTGGCTGAGCGTTAATCACGGGCGCTGGCCGAGCGTGCTAACCGAGGGCGCGAATCGTGTTCCCGCAGATCTTTCACTTCGTAAGGCTATGAACGCCGCGGCCAAAGGAGCCTGTCGTGACATTTTCTATCGTTGCCCGGGATGAACAGACCGGGGCGTTCGGCGCCTGCGGATACACCGACATTGCCGGCTATGGCAGCATTGTCCCGCATGTCAGCTTGCTAGGTGCGGTGGCAACACAAGCCTATGCCAACGTCGACAATGGTCTGCGCATGATGGAGCTTCTTGAATCCGGGACATTGGCGGCGGCAGCCGGCGACGCGATCATTGCTGCAGACGATGGCCGCGACATGCGCCAACTCCTCGCCATCGGCGCGCAGAACGATCACTTCGCCTGGAGTGGTGAGCAAATCATTCCGTGGAAAGGGCATCTGGTGCGCGGAGATCATGTCGTCGGCGCCAATTGCATTAAATCCGAGCGCGTTCTCAGCGCGATTTCCGAGGCTTATGACGCAGCGGCAGGCGAGGATTTCACGCTTCGCCTGATCCTCGCCATTCAAGCAGGAGAGGCAGCGGGCGGCCATGTCGATACGGTTGAAGTGGTCGATGAAAAGACCGGATCGCTGCGGGTGATTCCAACAAAAGAAGTCTTCGGCAGCTCGATGTCGGCAGCAGTGATTGTGGCGTCGCCTCAACCGGAGATGTGGCATAATCTGCGCGTCGACGCCCATCCAAACGCCATCGGCGAACTATCACAAGTTTATCGCGATGCGCAGGAATCGGCGAACCGCGTGGCGGCATTTTACCAGGGCGCGATTCGGATCAAGCCGTATTACTGGCGGCGCATCGGCGCGCCGAAGAAATAATTCGGCGCCGCGCCTCTCATCGTCGCATCACCTCCGGTATGAGGCCGCGCGGCGCGAAGCGCATCACCACCAGCAAAATAACCCCCATGATGATGAGACGCATATGGGGGGCCGCATCGAGGAGATGGGCCCGGAATGGGCTGTCGTCGGACAAGCCTGCGGTGATGCTGTCCATCAGCCAGAGACCAGCGGGCTCAGCTTCGATCCACACGAACCACACCAGAAAGCCGCCCAGCACCGAGCCCCAATTGTTGCCCGAGCCGCCGATGATCACCATGATCCAGATGAGGAAAGTAAAGCGCAGCGGCTGGTAGGTGCCCGGCGTGAACTGGCCGTCGAGGGTGGTCAGCATGGCGCCGGCGATACCGATGACGCCTGAGCCGATGATGAATATTTGCAAATGGCGGCGCGTGACGTCCTTGCCCATCGCTTCTGCCGCGTCTTCATTGTCGCGGATGGCGCGCATCATGCGGCCCCAGGGCGATTTCAGCGCGCGCTCCGAAAGCGCCACGACGAACAGCAACACAGCCAGAAACAAGGCGGCGTAGCACAGCTTGACGAAGATCGACGAGGCTTCGATTACATCAGAGCCGAACCAGGTGGCAAAATCGGCGAACCACCGTTCGGCCTGTAGATTCACCTCATAGGGCACCGGACGCTCCAGGCCGGTGACGTTCTTCACGCCGCGCGCCAGCCAATCCTCGTTCTTGAGAACAGCGATGACGATCTCGGAAATTCCGAGGGTAGCGATGGCAAAATAATCCGAGCGTAGGCCGAGCGCGACTTTGCCAATAAACCAGGCAACGCCGGCAGCGAGCAGGCCGCCGACAATCCACGACAAGATGATCGGCAGGCCGAGGCCGCCGAGATAACCGGTTTTGGCGCTGTTAACCGCTTCGATCGCCTCGGTCGCCGGATCGAAGAAAATGCGAGTGAGAAAATAGCCGGCGATGATCAGGACCGCCGTGGCGAGCGAACGGATCGCGCCGGGGCCAAGCCGGCGGCGAACCACGATCACCACACCGGCTGTCGCCAGCAACACGCCGAGCGACGCCGCGAGCCGCCAGCCACCAGCGGCCCAGGCTTCGCCTACCGGCGCCTTGGAGATCAGCACTGTGGCGAGGCCGCCGACCGCGGCAAAACCCATCACGCCGACATTGAACAAGCCGGCATAGCCCCATTGCATGTTGAGGCCGAGCGCCATGATCGAAGAAATCAGACAGAGATTAAGGATGGTGAGCGCGACCTGCCAAGACTGGCCAAAGCCGACGGCAGCCAGCATCGCCGCCATGACAGCGAACAGGAGCGGCGCACGGAGTACGGGATTCATCACGAGTTCCCGCGGAATATGCCGGTCGGGCGCACCAGCAGCACGACCACCAGGATGATGAAGGAAATGGCGAATTTATAATCGGTCGAGAGAAACTGCACCAAGCTCTCAGGCGCCCAGTCATCAGGCAGCAGATAGCGCAGGAATTTCCTATAAGCGTAGGTGATGGTCACCTCGGAAAAGGCGATGACGAAACCACCGACCACGGCGCCGAGAGGATTACCAATACCGCCGACAATGGCGGCGGCAAAAATCGGCAGCAACAGCTGAAAATAGGTGAATGGTTTGAAACTTTTATCGAGGCCGTAGAGCGTGCCGGCGATGGCCGCCAACGACGCCGCGATCACCCAGGCATAAAACACGACGCGCTCCGGGCTGACTCCGGACAGCAGCGCCAAATCTTCATTGTCGGAATAAGCGCGCATCGCCTTACCGGTGCGCGATTTCTGCAAGAAGCGAAATAGCGATACCACGACAATCAGAGTCACCAGGACAGTCACGCCTTGCGTCAGCTTGATCGCCAAGCCCTCATGCAGGCCGGTCGCCTTTTTGAACTCGCTCGCCTTGATGATAAAACGCGCGCCGTCGGTAAAGCGCTGATCGTTCGGTCCGATGATGAAACGTACGATGCCGTTCATCACAAACATGACGCCGATCGAAGTCAGGATATAGATGACCGAAGGCGCCTTGCGGCGGCGGTAAAAGCGATAGACCAGGCGGTCGGTGCCAAGGCTCATCGCAATGGCGGCTACAATACCGATCGGCAGCGCCAAGAGCGCCACTGGCAGCGGCGCAATACTGACGCCCATAGATTGGAACCACCAGGTGAAGAGAATCACCACCATGGTGCCGAACGCCATCAGATCGCCATGCGCGAAATTGGCGAAGCGTAAAATGCCGTAAATGATCGTCACGCCGAGCGCACCCAGCGCCAATTGCGAGCCATAGGCCAGGCCCGGCACAAGAACAAAATTAGTGAGCAGAACCAGGGCGTCGAGGAAATCTGTCATCGGAGCCCCTCCCTCGCTCAGCCGCCGAGGAACGAGCGGCGCACTTCAGGGTTTTCAAGAAGCGCCTGGCCGCTATCGGTAAAGCGGTTCTCGCCCGTCACCAGCACATAGCCGCGATCGGCGATGGCCAGAGCCTGGGCGGCGTTCTGTTCGACCATCAGGACCGCGATGCCGCTATTGCGGATCTCGATGATGCGGTCGAACAGCTCGTCCATGACGATCGGCGAAACGCCGGCGGTGGGCTCATCCAACATGAGGACGCGCGGCTGCATCATCAGTGCCCGTGCTACGGCGACCTGCTGGCGCTGACCGCCCGACAGTTCACCGGCAATCTGGCGGCTCTTTTCCTTGAGGATGGGAAAAAGCTCAAGGATTTGCTCCATGGTGGCGGAGTAATCATCATCGCGCAGATAGGCGCCCATTTCGAGATTCTCGCGCACCGTCATGCTGGTAAAAATATTCGAAGTTTGCGGCACAAAGCCCATGCCGCGGCGCACGCGTTCCTGCGGGCTGAGGCGGGTGATATCTTCGCCGTCGAGGCGCACCGAGCCTTCGCGCAAATCTAACATGCCAAACACCGCCTTCATCGCGGTGGATTTACCGGCGCCGTTGGGGCCGACGATGACGACGATTTCGCCGAGCTCAACGTCGATAGTGCAACCATGCAAAATATCGGCCGCGCCATAGCCGCCGGTCATGTTCTCACCGATAAGGAAACTCATGCAGGCACGTTCGCGCGGTTCTTGAGGCCGGTGCCGAGATAAGCCTCGATCACCCGGGCATCGGATTTTACTTCTGCGGCACTGCCCTCCATCAAGACAGCGCCCTCGGCCATGACGATCACCGGATCGCACAGGCGCGAGATGAAATCCATGTCATGCTCGATCATGCAAAAGGTATAACCGCGCTCGGTGTTGAGCCGTTGGATGGCATCGCCGATGGTGCGCAGGAGTGTACGATTCACACCGGCGCCGACTTCATCGAGAAAGACGATCTTGGCCTCGACCATCATGGTGCGGCCGAGTTCCAGGAGTTTTTTCTGACCGCCGGAAAGGTTGCCCGCCGGCTCCTGGGCAAGGTGGCTGAGACCGAGGAACTCAAGCACCTCTTCGGCTTTGGCGCGAATAGCGGCCTCTTCTTCGCGCACCAGCCGGGGGCGAAACCAGGCGTCGAGCAGGCGCTCGCCGTGCTGTCCGCCCGGTACCATCATCAGATTTTCGGTGACGGTCAGGGTGGTGAATTCATGCGCGATTTGGAAGGTGCGCAGGACCCCCTTATGAAACAACTCATGCGGTTTGAGGCCGGTAATGTCTTTGTCATTGAGATATACGCGGCCTGACGTCGGCCGGAAAGCGCCGGCGATGACGTTGAACAGCGTTGTTTTGCCGGCACCATTGGGGCCGATCAAACCGGTGATGGAGCCCGCCGAGATTTCCAGGCTGGCGCCATCCACGGCTCGCAGGCCGCCAAAACGTTTATGAAGGTTTTCGACGCGGATCATCGTCCGCATTCACTAGACAAGCGCCGATCCTGCTACGCGTCGGATCGGCCCCCTGTCAGGCGCGGCGACGGCCCGGTAAACTACCGGGCCGCCACACGTCACCTTGCCTAGTGAACCTTAATGGTTTTGAAAGCGCCGTCCATGACTTCAAGCTCTTTATAAGAACCTGCCGCCTCGCCCGGGCCGATCAGCTCGACATTTGTCGCGCCTTGATAATCGATCTCACCACCATCGGCTAGAATCTGCAGTGCCTTGCCAAGTTCGCCCGGCAGAATCTGCTCGCCCGGTGCATTAGCTACGGCCAGCATGTTCGCCTGGATGGAGCTGCGATCAGCGGAACCGCCGGCCTGAATCGCCAAAGCGATCAAGGCCGCCGCATCGTAGGATTCGGCGCGGAACGGTCCGTCACCATCAACGCCGCCGGCGGTGGCAACATCGAGGAACAACTTAGCGCCTTTTGATTCGGAGCCCGGCAGCGTGCCGATAGTGCCGTTCAGACCGGCGCCGATGCTATCAATCAGCGACTGTCCGATCATGCCATCCGCGAGTACGAAAGCGTCAAAAGCGCCGGTGTCGAGCGAGGTCTGAATGATGCCCTTGCCACCCTGATCAAGATAGCCAAGCACCACCAGATGCGCCGAACCCGAGGCTGCAAGCGCGCCCACTTCGGCGGAATAATCGCCCTTGCCATCTTCATGCGCAGCATTCATTTCAACTTTACCGCCCTGCGCTTGGAACGCGGCGATGAAGCTATCCGCCAAGCCTTTGCCGTAATCATTGTTGGTGTAGGTGACGGCGACATTAGAAATGCCTCGCGATTTCAACACATCGGCCAAAACCTGACCCTGACGGGCATCGGACGGCGCGGTACGGAAGAAAAAGCCTTTGTCCTCGATGGTCGAAAGGGCTGGCGAAGTGGCGGATGGTGACACCATCACCACACCATTCGGCACCGCTGTGTTGTTGGCGATGGCGGTGGTCACGCCGGAACAATCGGCGCCCATGATGGCGACGACGGAATCGGACGTGATGAGGCGCTCGGCCGCAGCCGTTGCCGCGGCTGAATCGACGCAGGTCGAATCGGCACGGACTGCGACCAGAGCCTTACCACCCAGGAGCTTGCCGGAATCCGTAACCTCTTTCATCGCCAGTTCCGCCGAAGCAGCCATGCCCGGAGTCAGCGATTCAATGGGACCGGTAAAGCCGAGAATAATTCCGACCTTAATTTCGTGGCCATCGGCCTTGGCGGCAGGCGCCAGCCCAATGCTGGTCGCTGCCACGAACGCGGCTGCTGCCGCCGCGCTGAGAATCCTGTTTGATAACTTCATTTCCCTGTATCTTCCTAGTTATTTGTCGGCTTGTTAATCGACAGCGGCGATTCATCGCCGCCCTCGTATTTCACTAACAACCTTCTATTGTGAGACATGCGGCCCTCAATATCCAGCAGACAATTAGTGGGTATAGCGGATTGATTTCCGCACAAATCCGGATAGCGTGGCGCACGAGTTGCCAACAGCGCCAGCGGGGAGCGGCATGAACGAAACCGAGCAAAGAAATCTCAAGACCATCACCGACGTCTGCGAAGCCTTCAACCGCCACGACGCCGAGGCCATACTGGCGCAATTTGCAGAGGACAGCGCCTGGCTGACCTCGCGCGGCGCACAGCCGGACGGGCAAACGCTTTACGGCAAGCCAGCTATCGCCGCGATGCTAAAGCAACGCTTCTCTTCAATTCCCGACATGGCATGGGAAATTCACAGCCATTGGGTCGGTGGCAATCGCGGCTGTTCGGAATGGACCGTGACAGGGACCGAATCCAACGGCAATCGCCTTAACTGGATGGGCTGCGATCTCTGGGTGCTGCGCGCCGACGGCATGATCACGCGCAAGGACACCTACTGGAAATATGCCGGCGACGAGTAGTTGATTTAGAAGAGCGGGTAATCTTCCGACCGCGTGATTTCGCGGCGCCCCTTGCCGAAGGTATTAGTCAAGTTGGCCATAACGGCTTGCGCAGTGGGCGGCAGTGCGTCAGCCAGCCATACGCCGGCATTTTATCGAATGCCGTCATCTCGCATCCGCGCTCCGAAACCCCGTCGAACAGTAATGCCGATGGCCATTGAGGCAAACATGGGTGCACTCGACGAAGTTGCGGCGCATAAGAAAATCTATGCTTGTGTGTGGCGGTGATGCCGGGCAAGCTATGGGCCATGAAAATTTCCTCGGGCCTGTTGATACCGACCTTTCTGCTGCTGCTTGGCGGCACTTCGTACGGCAGTATATTTACGGCTAACAAATTGGCGGTGGACGCCGGCATGCCGGCCTTCGCTTATGCATTTTGGCAGATCGTCATCGCCTCCGCGGTGCTGTTGCCGGTCTCGATGTTGCTGCGCTCGCCGCCAAAATTAAGCCTGCGCCATTTGCGGGTCTATGGCCTGGTGGCTGTCGTCGGACTGTCAGGCCCAACCATCATCATCGTCACCCTGGCGAATAAGCTGCCGCCGTCTGTCATCACGCTGGCGGCGGCGCTGATCGCTTCGGCGACCTATCTGCTCGCCCTTGCCGTGCGCAGTGAATCGTTCCGCTGGCTCGCGCTGTTGGGCGTGGTGCTCGGCTTCGGCGGGGTGCTGTTCATCGTGTTGCCGGAAGACGGCCTGCCCGATCAAGCGGCGGCAGGTTGGGTGCTGTTCGCGCTGCTGCTACCCGCGAGTGCCGCTGTCAATAATGTGTTTACTGCCAGGTTGATGCCGCCAGACGTGAATTCGCTTGCGCTCACCACCGGGCTGATGACGCTCAGCGCGCTCCTGCTCTTTATCATTATGCTCGTGACCGACGGGCCAGTGGCGCTTACCCATGCCGGCGTCGATGCTGTTTGGCCGACGCTTTGGGCGAGCGCAGCGACCGTTGTGACGTATCTTTGTTTTTTCGAAATATTGCGTCGCGCTGGAGGGGTATTTTTCGCCCAGATCAATTATGTCGTCGTCGCGGCGGGGGTGGTGTGGGCTTATCTTCTGTTCGGCGACGAACCCAACATTTGGCTGTGGGCCGCCATTGCCATCATTGCGCTTGGACTTGCGGTAATGAATTACTCGAAATCCAGAACAGTGCGTAGCGCGAAAGTTTGAGTTTGAGAGTTTCATAGGCAGATTCGCAAACTGCCATTAGGCTAGGCCGCAAGAACAAAATACGGGCGAGGGAGAGCAGATGTATAAGACCGGCGACGGTGAAGAAATCTTTGTGGTCGACGCGCATATTCATTTATGGGACGCGCGGCCAGAAAATCAACGCAACATTCATGGCGCACAATTCATCAACTGCTTTCACGATTATCACAAAGCGCTGAGCCCGGCGGAGTATCTTTGGACGGCGGAGAAGTTTCAGCACTATGGCAGCGACGCGCTGTATGAAGACCTGTTCGTGAACGGCTATGCCGATATGGCGATCTGCCAGCCAACCTATCTCAAGGAATTCTATAATACCGGCTTCAACACAACCGAGCAGAACTCTAAATTACGCGATAAATATCCTGACCGCATTATATTGAATGGCGCCTTCGACCCGCGCGACGGCGAACCCGGATTGGAGGCGCTGGAAGCGCTGGTCGAGACCTATGGCCTTCAAGGCGTAAAACTCTATACCGCCGAGTGGCGTGGCGATTCGAAGGGCTACAAGCTCAGCGATCCGTGGGCCAAGCGCTATTTGGAGAAGGCTCAGTCGCTTGGCATCAAGAATGTCCATGTCCACAAAGGCCCGACCATCCTGCCGCTCAACCGCGATGCTTTCGATGTGGCAGACATTGATGACGCGGCGACCGATTTTCCCGAACTGAATTTTATCGTCGATCATGTCGGCCTGCCGCGCCTCGACGATTTCTGCTGGATCGCCGTGCAGGAGCCCAACGTCTATGGCGGCCTCGCTGTGGCCTCGGCATTCGTCCATGCGCGGCCGCGTTATTTCGCCGAGATGATGGCGGAACTGCTGTTTTGGGTCGGCGAGGACCGCCTGCTGTTCGCCAGCGATTACGGCATCTGGCAGCCCAAATGGCTGATCGAAAAATTCATGGCGTTCGAAATGCCCGAAGACCTCAAGGCCGAGACCGGCGTCGATCTCACACCTGAGGCAAAGCGTAAAATCCTTGGCCTCAACGCGGCCAAGCTCTATGGCATCGATGTCGATGCCAAGAAAGCCACGCTCGGCGCGGCTTGATGCCCATGGATGCACCTCTGCCGCAATCTGGCGACCCGCGCCTGGACGATGTGTGGGCCCGCCTCGCCACGGTAAGCGATCCGGAGCTAGACGAATCTGTTGCCGCTATGGGCTTCGTCGAATCGGTCGAGCTCGGCGCCGACGGCGATGTGCGCATCGGCTTGCGCTTGCCGACATTTTGGTGCGCGCCCAATTTTGCATTTCTCATGGCACACGACATGCGCGAAGCGGTGGAGAGACTCGATTGGGTGACCCGCGCCAAAATTACTCTCAGCGATCATTGCCACGCCGAGGAGATTAACCGCGGCGTTGGAAGCGGGCACTCCTTCGCCGAAACCTTCCCCGGCCAGGCTACCGCAGAACTTGATGAACTGCGTGTCACCTTCCGCCGTAAGGCCTTTCAAGGCCGCCAGGAAGTGCTGTTGCGCCGCCTGCTGGCCGATGGTTTCACAGCGACGCAACTGTGCGCCATGCGGATCAGCGCTTTGGCGGCGCTCGAATTGGCCGACGCTGAAGGCGCACGGATGTGCCAGCGTTATCTCGAAATACGCGGCGAGTTCGGTGGCCCGGCGGAAGGGAGCGATGCGGCGTTCTCGACATCCGAGGGCGAGGACCTGAGCCCCGAAAATTTCACCGAATATCTCAAGGATTTGCGCCGCGTGCGCATGAATGCCGCGTTCAACGCCAATATGTGCCGCAGCCTGTTGAAAACCCGCTACGGCGAGGCCGGCGAATAGGCGATTAATTGTTTTGGCTGCGCGCCTTAATTCTGGCCGGCACGCTGACCGGGAGCGCCGGCATTGCGCTGGCCGAAGAATACCCGCCGCGCTGGTCTCCTGCCCTCAGCCTGAATTCTCTCGACGATCTTGAACGCCGCGTGCAGGCGCCGCTTTGGAATCGGGCGGGAATCATCTTGGCGCGTCGCTGGCGCTATGTCGGGCAGGGACAGGCCCCGGATCCTGTCGAGCCCCATCGCATTGTTTCCTGCGCCGACTATTGGGCAGCGGATCTGGCGCATCTCAAGACCGGCTCGCAAAGCGACCATAATCTGCTCGGGGAATTCGCCGCCACCTGTACGGCGCTGAATGCGCTCCGCTCGGCCCAATCGGCACGCAAGAGCTTCGTCAGCGATTTCCGTCTCGACGAACGGGCCGCGGATGTTCTCCCTGCCGGAATCGCCATCCCGATCAATCCAGTGGAGCAACGTGACATCGATACCGCCAACGCCAAAGGTTGGTCATGGCGCCAATGGCATGGGAGCCGCAAAAGCGGGCTCGAGACGGCGCTGGAAGCGACGGACGGAAGCGTCACGTTTGAGTGGACGCGCGTCAGAAGCCGCATGGAGATCCTCGCCTCCGGCGATTTTAGCGGCGACGGCGTCGAGGATTTATTGCTGCGTGTGTCAGAATGGCCGGGCTACGCGCACGCTTCACGTAGCAAGGCGTTGCTTGTCACCCGGCAGAAAGAAGGGGCGCCAATGCATATTTTATCTTGGCCCCGGACGGACGAAACCGCCATTCACGACAAATAGGCTAAATTGATGCGAAATTTTCGCCCAATCATGAGGTGCTGCAATGCTGGCAAAATTTGAACGCTACCCGCTCACCTTCGGCCCGACGCCGATCGAGAAATTGAGCCGACTGTCCGATCATCTCGGCGGCGGAATAGAGATTTTTGCCAAGCGCGAGGACTGCAATTCCGGCCTTGCCTTTGGCGGCAATAAGATTCGCAAGCTCGAATATATCGTACCGGATGCCATCGCCACCAACGCCGATACCTTAGTTACCATTGGCGGCGTTCAATCGAACCACACCCGTCAGGTCGCCGCCGTGGCGGCCAAACTCGGCATGAAGTGCCGCCTCGTGCTGGAAGGCTGGGTGCCGTTCGAGGATGCGGTCTATGACCGGGTCGGCAACATTCTGATGAGCCGCGTGATGGGCGCGGAAATCGAACTAGTGAACGAGGGCTTCGATATCGGCATCCGCGAGAGCTGGACGCGCGCGCTCGACGATGTCCGGGCGAAAGGCGGCAAGCCCTACGCCATTCCCGCCGGCGCGAGCGTGCACAAATTGGGCGGCCTCGGCTATGTCGGCTTTGCCGAAGAGGTGCGCGCCCAGGAAGCGGAGATGGGCATCAGATTCGACAACGTCATTGTCTGCAGCGTCACCGGGTCAACTCATGCCGGCATGATCGTTGGATTTGCCAAGGACGGCAGGGCGCGGAACGTGATCGGCATCGACGCGTCGGCAACACCGGCGCAGACCAAAGCGCAAATTCTAGACATTGCGCAAAAGACCGCAGAGCTGGTCGAACTCGGCCAGGATATCAGCGCGGAGGACGTCATCCTCAACGAAGACTATGCCTATCCCTGCTACGGCGTTCCGTCGGAAGAAACCAACGAGGCGATCCGTCTCTGCGCTCGCATGGAAGGCATGATGACTGATCCGGTCTACGAAGGAAAATCGATGCAGGGGATGATCGATTTGGTGCGCAAGGGCTTTTTCCCTGCCGGCTCGAGAGTCTTGTACGCCCATCTTGGTGGCGTCCCAGCGATCAATGCCTACAGCTATATCTACCGCAACGGCTGAGACTCCAAACAGTTGAAAGGAACATGATCATGGCGAAAATTCGCATTAACGATCAGCTCGAACTTGCCTACGAAGAAAGCGGCGCCGGACGGCCGATCGTCTTTCTACACGGCGTTTGGATGAGCGCGCGTTTTTTCTACAAGCAGCTACCGGCGCTCGGGGAAAATCATCATGCCATCGCGCTCGATTTGCGCGGCCATGGCGGCTCCTCCCATACGCCGGACGGGCACACCATGGCGACCTATGCTCAGGATGTGCACGCCTTCCTCAAGGCCAAGAACCTCAGCGACGCGGTGCTGGTTGGCTGGTCGATGGGCTGCATGGTGGTGTGGGATTATTTTAAGCAGTTCGGCGGCGACAATATCGCCGCCGCGATATTGGTCGAACAGACGCCGACGGATTTCAAATGGCCGGACTGGGAGCATGGCCTGTTCGATCTGCCCGCCCTCATTCACATGATGTCGGAAGTGCAAACCGGGCGCGAGGCAATATTCCGCGGGTTCGTGCCGATGATGTTCAAGGAACCGCCGGCGCAACAAGAAATCGAGTGGATGGTGGCCGAGAACATGCGCATCCCAGCGAGCATCGCCAGCGCCGTGCTGTTCGATCAAACCGTGCAGGATTACCGCCCCGATGTATCCAAGGTCTCGGTTCCCAGCCTGGTAATCTCAGGCGCCGCGGAGAATAAGTTATTGCCGACTGAGGCGATCCGCTTCGTGCATGAGAATATTTCCGGCTCGCAATTTTCGCTCTATGAAGACAGCAGCCACTGCCCGTTCCTGGAAGAGACCGAGCGATTCAACCAAGAAGTCGATGAATTCGTCCGGTCCCTCGCATAGGTGCAATGGCGGCAATCAGGTGAAATCGGCGATATCAACGACGGAGCCGCGACGCTCGTTGTCGTCCGATTGCATTGAACCATCGCTACAGACAAAGTTGGACACGGTTGGTTGTCCCGAATGGTTGCCGCCGGCCTGCCGGGAAAATTTGGCAATATCTATACTCGGCATGTCATTCTGCACACGCCTCCAGCGCTTCCGCCGGCAGTCGGGCGAGTGCGGTGAAATTGTCGAACAGGCGGCGGGCGTCGCGGTTCAGGCGGGCCATGTTCTGCGCCGCCTGGAAGCCGAAATCTCTGTGGGCCTCTGGCCCCATTATACTTTGCAGCTCTTCTTCATGGCCTTCTGGCGCCAGCCATTCGTCGATCGTGCCATCATAGACTTCGATGTGGAACTGCACGCCCCAAGCGCGCGGCGCGGCACGCATCGCTTGAATCCGGCAGGCGGCGGAATGGGCGAGCGGCACCGCGCCTGGCGGCAGCTCTTTCACTTGCCATTCATGCCATTGCAAGCCGGGAGAGGGACTCTCCCAGCCTGCGAACAAGGGATCGCGCCGACCCGCTTCGTTAAAGATGATCTCGACCACGCCGACTTCGGTATGCCCAGGCAGCTCCAGCGTGCCGCCGAGCGCCTGCGCCATCAACTGATGGCCAAGACAGATACCGAGTGTGGGCAGTGCGCGCTCAACAATCGCCTCGCGGATCAGAGCGGTCTCATCGGCAAGCCAGGGATGGGCGCCATAGTCGAGCGGCCCCATCGGCCCACCTAGCACGATCAGGGCGTCATAGGGATCAAGCATCGGTACGGCGTCGCCCTCATCGAGCGCGGCGACATCGAACGCGATACCGTCGGCCCGCATGAAATCGCGCAAGATGCCGGCATGCTCAAAACCGGCGTGTTGGAGGATGGCAATTCTCATCTCTTTTTGTCCCTCAAATGCCGGGCGGCCGCCTCCGCGGCCTTGGCTACCTCGCACAGGCTAGGGCGCGCGGTCGCGCTTGCCGGAAGGCGAAAAAGCCTTCGCGGGGTGGTGCCGTTTGGATGAATTAGTACTCTCATAATTCGGCGGCGCGTTCGCGGAGGGTGAATTTTTGGACTTTGCCGGTTGAGGTTTTGGGGAGGGTGCCGAATACCACCGTCTTCGGCGCCTTGAAATGGGCCATGTTGGCGCGGCAATGGGCGATCAGCTCGTCAGCGCTGGCCGTGGCGCCATCCTTCAGGGTGACGAAGGCGCAGGGCGTCTCACCCCAGGTGTCGTCGGGGCGGCCGACAACCGCTGCTTCCAGCACCGCAGCGTGTTTGTAGAGTACGTCTTCGATCTCAATGGTGCTGATGTTTTCCCCACCGGAGATGATGATGTCCTTGGCGCGGTCCTTGAGTTCGATATAGCCGTCCGGGTGCATTACGCCGAGATCGCCGGTGTGGAACCAGCCACCGGCAAACGCTTCCTCTGTGGCCGGGCCGTTCTTAAGATAGCCTTTCATCACCGTATTGCCGCGCATCACCACTTCGCCCATCGTCTTGCCGTCGGCGGGCACCGCATCTCCGCTTCCAGGCGCCTGGACGCCGAGGCCGTCGAGCGTGACGTAGGCCACGCCCTGGCGCGCTTTCAGCGTCGCCTGGGCCTCGATATCGAGGCTGTCCCATTCACCGTGCCAAGCGCACACCGTGACCGGGCCATAAACTTCGGTCAGGCCATAAACATGGGTGACGTGAAAACCGTCACGCTCCATCGCAGCGATGATGGCGGCGGGCGGCGGCGCGGCGGCAGTCATCACGTCGACGCGGTGATCGAACGCAGCGCGCGCTTCCTGCGGCGCATTGACGATCATATTGAGGACGATCGGTGCGCCGCAGAAGCGGTTCACGCCGTCGCGTGTGATGGCCTCGAAGATCGCCGCGGCCTCCACTCTGCGCAGGCACACATGGGTGCCGCCCTGGGCGGTGATGGTCCAGGTAAAGCACCAGCCGTTGCAGTGGAACATCGGCAGCGTCCATAGATAGACCGGCGCGTCGCCGAGGCTCCAGGTGAGGGAGTTGCCGATGGCGTTCAAATAGGCGCCGCGGTGATGCAACACCACGCCTTTGGGGTTGCCGGTGGTGCCTGAGGTGTAGCACAGCGAAATCGCCTCCCATTCATCGGCCGGCCAACGCCAATCATGGTCGGGATCGCCGGCGTCGAGAAAGGCTTCGTATTCGATAGACCCTAGGAATTCGCCGCCCTCTTCCGGCGCGTCGTCAATATCGATGACCAACGGATCGCATTGGGCGAGCTTAAGCGCTTCGGAAATTACCGGCGAAAAAGCGCGATCGGTAAAGAGTATTTTGGCCTCGGCATGGTCGAGAATAAAGGCGATTGCCGGGGCATCAAGGCGGACATTCAACGCGTTCAACACGGCGCCGGTCATCGGCACGCCGTAATGCGCTTCCAGCATGGCGGGAATGTTGGGCGCCATGATGCTGACCGTATCGCCGGGGCCGATACCGCGCGCCGCCAGGGCCGAGGCAAGGCGGCGCGAGCGGGCGTAGAATTCTCGGTAGGTGGCGCTGCGTGCGCCGTGTCGCCAGGCGGTGCGTCCGGGATAAATATGGACGGCGCGCGACAGGAAGCCGAGCGGCGTCAGCGCCACATGGTTGGCGGGGTTGCGCTCCAAGCCCTCTTCATAAAGGTTTCGCGCGGCGCGATCATCGGCCATTCTTTAGCGCTCCCAATTGCGTTGATTGACGGCGCGCCATTTAACAGGAGGCGGCGCGCTTTCGGCAAGGAGATCAAAGATCAAAAGCATTTACATCATGCGCCATGGCGAGGCCGAGGCACGAAACGCCGAAGGCGATGCGGCACGGGCGCTGACACCGCGCGGAATTGTCGAGTGCCGCCGTTTGGCATCACATCTCAAAGACGAGGGTGCCACCTGGGATGCGATACTCTGCTCAAACGCCCGGCGCGCACATGAAAGCGCCCAACTGTTAGCCGGCGCAATGGATTCCCCGCCGCCACTCGAAGTGCGTGAGGACCTCAATTTGGCCAGCGTGGAAACACTGCTGACGGTCCTCCGATGTTTGCCCGAAGCGGCCCATGCGGTGCTGCTGGTGGCGCATAATCCGGGCCTCCATGCGCTTGTCGGGCTGCTCGCGGGAAGCGGTGGCGGGCGGGCAGCGCGCAAGGCCGCGCGGGACTTTCCCGCTGGCGCGCTGGCCAGATTGACATCTGATTCGGAGGTCTGGGCGCATCTTGCGCCCGGCACCGCCATGCTGCGTGCTTTCATCACTCCCAAAGAGCTGATTTGATCCAGCTTATTTTTTCGTTAGTTACAAAATAAACCAATAAAATCATCATGTTGTGACGCTGATCACAGCCGCCTTGCCCTAGAATCGTCATGATCATGGGTATCTTCTATGTACCCCTCCCGGAAGAGAGAAGCGCGGCATTCCGCGAATCTCATCTCCCTCCTCTCCGGGCCGGACTTAAAACCCGGCCCGGTTTTTTTTTGCGTAAAATTTTAGGCCCTTCCGCCCCGGCGAGAAGGAAGGGTTTGGGTTGGTGGGACGAACTGAGCGCCCGCCGCGTGCTTTGCTTTCCCCCTCTCCCCTTGGGGAGAGGGTTTTGTAACCGCTACTTGGCCCACACGGTGATTGCTCCGCTGCGCCCCGGAATCTCCTGGCCGGTGCGCTCACGAAAGCCTTCAAGCAAGGCTTCGCTGCCGCCTTCCCGCCGCACTTCGGCCACCAGAACGCCGCCCGCGACAATCGTTCCGTCGAGCGTACGGGTGAGATGTTCCAAGCGGCTCGCCACATTGACCGTATCGCCAATCACGGCAAATTCGAGGCGATGCGCACCGCCGGTGTCGCCGAGCACCGCCGGCCCGAATTGCAGACCAATGCCGACGCGGACCTGTGCTTCGCCTTCTGCCATGCGCTCCAGATTCCATGTTGCCATCGCATCGGCCATGGCGATGGCGCAGGTAAGCGCGTCGGTAGCATCGCGCGACCCGGTATGCGGTGTGCCGAACGTCGCCATCACCGCATCGCCGATATACTTATCGAGCGTGCCACCATGAGCAAATACGACCTCTTCCATGCGGCCGTGAAAGCCGCGCAACAGGGCGATGACCTGCTCTGGACTGCGCGTCTCGCTCATGCCGGTAAAGCCGACGATATCGGCGAACAACACCGCGACATTCTGCCGCCGGACCGCGCCCAAGGGCGTGTCGGAGGCAGCCAGCTCATCCACCATATTGGGCGAGAAATAGCGCGAAAGATTGGCGCGCTCGCGTTCGGTTGAGGCCTGAGTCTCGACCAAACGCCGGGCGCGCCACACCACCAACGCCATGATGCCAGTGAAGATGGCGAAAATGACGATTTGCTGCACCCAGCCCATGACGAACACAAAATTCTCGTCGAGAAATATACGACGCGTTTCCTCAGCCGGGCGGGTCGCGGGGGAATCCATGAAGGTGATGGTTTCGGGCAGTGAGATGATTGCCCACACGCCGGCGCTCCACGCCAGGATGGTGACGATGCCGTTCCATATCACCAGACGCGGTGAATAGGTCAGGATGGTGCCGGCCATAATGATCAGGAAATAAAGAAAATTTGGGCCGCGCAAATGAAGTGCGGCGGACTCGAACCTGTCATCGAACGGCGCCGGCAAGAGGATCACGACACCAAGCAGCAAGACATCCGCCGTGGTAAATAGATATTTGTGCAGCGGGTGGGCGAAGCGCGATTTCGCCAATTTGTAATGCCCAACGCCGAGCAAGAAAAATACCGCGAGGATGACCTCGAAATAAAGTGTGGCAGCCGCGCCGGCCTCCCAATTCTGCAGCGCGACGAGAACCGCAATGGCGCCGAGTGCGATCGCCCGGGCGCGCGTAGAAAATAACAGACCCCGCATCACCTCGGTGTGGAAGGCGGCGGAGAGGCGTTTCGCGGCGGCATCTCTGTGCCGCGTGGGTGCGGCGCCGGCTGCCGTCGCGCCACGGGCGACGGTAGAAATCACATGATCCGTCATCGTGTCAGTTCTTTCCCGATTGCTTGATTTCGCGCCAGGTGTGGCGCTTTCCAATCAATATACGTAATAATGCAAGAGCATATTCCAAAGGGAGCGGGTCAGGTTATGAGCGAAGGCATCGTACCACTTATCGATATCGGGCCATTTCTGCATGGCGGGCCGGCGGACAAGGCAAGGGTCGCCGCCCAGGTCGACAAGGCCTGCCGCGAAATCGGCTTTCTTGTGATCTCCGGGCATGATGTACCAGCGGATTTGCTCGCTGACGTGCACAAAATGAGCGACGACTACTTCGCTTTGCCGTTTTGGGAAAAGATGCGGCACAAGCTGCCGGCCGATCGCCTGCGCGGCTATTCGCCCCAGGAGAGCCACAGTCTGGCCTATACCATGGACGAGGATGCACCGACGGATTTGCGCGAATCCTGGAATATGGGGCCGTTCGATCACGCGTTCGATGAATATCATTTCGGCAATGCCGGTGCGCGCTATTTTCCGCCCAATATCTGGCCCGACCAGCCCGGCAACATGCGGAACCTGTGCGAGACCTATTACCGCGCAATGGAGAAACTGGCTGGAGATTTAATGCGCATCTTCGCGCTCGCGCTCGGCCTGGAAGAGGACTTCTTCGAGCCCAAGATCGACAAGCACATCACCTGCCTGTGCATCAATTATTATCCCGCCCAGCCCAAGCCGCCTTTGGAGAAACAATTGCGCGGCGGCGCGCATTGCGATTACGGCGACCTCACGATCGTCCACACCGATACCGATATCGGCGGCCTCCAAGTGCACCGCAAGGACGGAGAATGGGAGACCGTGCCGTATATGCCCGGCACTTTTGCCGTCAATATCGGCGACCTGATGGCCGATTGGACCAACGATCAATGGGTCTCAACGCTGCACCGGGTGACCAATCCACCGCGCGACAAGGCGCATCTGAGCAAGACATCGTTGCTGTTCTTCCACCAGCCCAATTACGACGCCAAGGTGGAATGCTTGCCGCACTGTCAGGGACCTGACAATCCGCCCAAACACGCGCCGACAACCTCGGGCGAGCACATCACGGCGAAATTCGAAAAACTGCGCGCGCCAGAATTTGACGCGGCAGAATAAAAACTAAATCACGCCTGCGCGTTTCAATTCGGCCAGCTCGGCTGCGCTGAAGCCAAGCTCGTCGCCATAGATTTCCTGATTGCCCTCAGCGAGAGTGGGGCCGAGATGGGTAATGCGGCCCGGCGTCTCAGACAGGTGCGGCAGCACACCCGGCACGGTGATTTCTCCAGCGGTTTCGTCTTCCACCGTCACCAGAGTTTTGCGCGCCTTATAGTGTGGATCGTCGAAGATATCGGCAATCGAATAGACTGGCGCAATCGGCACCTCACCGGCGACACAGACCTGCATCAGCTTCTCGCGTGTCATCGAGAGCGTAAAGGCGCTCACCAATCCATCCACGTCCTCGCGGTTGGCAACCCGGTTGGCGGTGGTTGCGTAGCGCGGATCTGGGCCGAGTTCGGGGCGGCCGAGTACTTCTGCCATGCGCAGCCACATCTTGTCACTGGTGCACGCGATCGCCACCCATTCACCATCGCCGCATTCGAAATGCCCATGTGGGCAGACATTGGCAGTCCCCAAACCGAGGCGCGGGCGTACGAAACCGTTGGCGGCATAGAGCGGCGCCATCTCATCGAGCACGCGGAAGATCGATTCATAGAGCGCGACGTCTATCTCCTGGCCGCGCCCGGTGTCTTCGCGCGCACGTAAAGACAGAAGGATGCCGAGAGCGCCGTAGAGGCCGGAGATATAATCGGCCAGGGAGGTCGAGCCCGGCGTCAAAGGTGGCCCGTCGGGCTCGCCGGTAAGATAAGTGAGGCCGCCAAAGGCATGGGCGATGCGGGCGAAGCCGGGGCGGTTCTTATACGGGCCGGTCTGGCCATAGCCCGAGATGCGGAGCATCACCAGGCGGGGATTGATCGCTCTCAGCACGTCGGGCCCGAGGCCCCATTTTTCTAGCGTGCCGGGGCGGAAATTCTCGCATAGGACATCGGCGCTGACGATCAGACGCTTGAAGATTTCGACCCCTTTTTCCGTGCGAATGTCGAGCGTGACCGAGCGCTTGTTGCGCTGTTCGGAAAGCCAGCAGTAGCCATCGCCGTTTTTGCTCGGCGTGCCGAACTTGCGTAGCGGATCGCCGCTGCCTGGCTGCTCGATCTTGATCACTTCGGCGCCGAATTCACCGAGGATCGCGGCGCTGAACGGGCTGGCGACGAATGTCGCGAGATCGAGCACGCGCAGCCCTTCGAGCGGCAATTTGTTGTTTTGTTGCGCTTTTTCCATAGGTCCAAGAAAGCCGCGATTTTCCGCCGCTGTCAATTGTGACGGCAACGCCTGGCGGGGCTGGCGCGCCAAGCCGCCTTTGCGTTAAGGTTCGGACAAATAAATTCGAACAGCGCCGACACATCAGCCGGCAACCATCTCGGGAGAGAAGAACATGTCACTATTGATCAAGGGCGGAACCGTCGTCACAGCGGAAGAGACCTATCGTGCCGATGTCTATTGCGCCAACGGCACGATCCAGGCCATCGGCGAGAATTTGGAGGCGCCGGCCGGCGCCGACGTGGTGGACGCGGGCGAAGCGTTGGTCATTCCAGGCGGCATCGATCCGCACACCCATATGGAATTGCCCTTTATGGGCACGATCACGGCGGATGATTTTATGTCGGGTCCTTCGGCTGGGCTTGCCGGCGGCACCACGATGATCATCGACTTCGTTATCCCCAGCCCCGAGCAATCTCTCTTGGAGGCCTATGACACCTGGATGAGAAACGCGCAAAAGGCGCCGTCGGATTATTCCTTCCATGTCGCCATCACCTGGTGGAGCGACCAAGTGAAAGAAGAAATGGGCGTGCTCACGCGCGAACGCGGCGTCAACAGCTTCAAGCATTTCATGGCTTATAAAGGCGCCATCATGCTCGACGATGAAATTCTCCTGAACAGTTTCGACCGCTGCCAGGAGCTCGGGGCCATGGCCACCGTCCATGCCGAGAACGGCGAGATGATCTATCATTTGCAGAACAAGCTCCTAGCCATGGGCATCACAGGACCGGAAGGCCATGTTCAATCGCGCCCGCCGGAAGTGGAAGGCGAGGCGACACAGCGCGTGATCACCGTCGCCGGCGTCGCCAACGCGCCGCTCTATGTGGTGCATTGCAGTTGCATACAGTCGCTTGCAGCGATCGCCAAAGCCCGCGCCAACGGCCAGGCGGTTTATGGTGAAGCCTTGGCGCAGCATTTGGTAATCGACGAATCAACGCATTATCTACCTGACATCACCTTGGCCTCGGCGCACGTAATGAGCCCACCGTTCCGCAGCAAGAAACATCGCGACGCGTTGTGGGGCGGCCTCCAGTCCGGCACTCTGCAAACAACGGCAAGTGATCATTGCGCTTTCTGCGCGCCGCAAAAGGCGATGGGCAAGGATAACTTCACGCTCATGCCGAATGGCTGTGGCGGCATTGAGGACCGCATGTCGATCCTCTGGGACCAAGGCGTGAAAACCGGCCTGCTCACGCCGAATGATTTTGTTCGGGTGACGTCTACGGCGACGGCTAAAATCTTCAACATCCATCCGCGCAAGGGAGCTGTGAGCGTCGGCGCTGACGCCGACCTAGCGGTATGGGACCCTAACGCAAGCCGCAAGGTTTCGGTAAAGACGCATCACTCCAATATGGACTTCAACCTCTATGAAGGTATGAACCTGACCGGCTTGGCGCGCGCCACAATCAGCCAGGGCAAGCAGGTGTGGGACGGTAAAGACCTCAAAGTCGAGAAGGGTGTCGGCCGTTACATTCCCCGCCCGACCTATTCCAGCGTGTTCGAGCGGGTGAAGACGTACCGCGAGCTTAACGCACCGCGCCGTGTCGAGCGCGCACAAGCCGCCGAATAACGCCTGCTCACATAACCGGAGACCTCGCCATGTCACTTCTTATCAAGGGCGGCACTGTTACCACTGCCGAAGATAGCTACCGTTCCGACGTTTATTGCGCTGACGGTTTGATTCAGGCGATCGGAGAAAATCTCGACGTGCCGGCGGGCACTGAAACAGTGGATGCTGACGAGGCCCTGGTGATGCCGGGGGGCATCGACCCCCACACCCATATGGAGATTCCGTTCATGGGCGGGCGCGCAGGCGATGATTTCTTCACCGGGCCGGCTGCGGGACTGTCGGGCGGCACCACGATGATCATCGATTTTGTCATACCGTCGCCTGACGAGCGCCCGCTCGACGCCTATCATGTGTGGCGCTCGCGCTCCGAGAAGGCGCCGGCGGATTATTCCTTCCACGTCGCCATCACCAGCTGGAGCGATCAGGTCTCCGAGGACATGGAGACGCTCACGCGCGATCACGGCGTCAACAGCTTCAAGCACTTCATGGCCTATAAGAACGACATTATGCTCGACGGCGAGAATCTTATGCATAGCTTCCGGCGCTGCCGCGACCTCGGCGCCGTGGCGACGGTCCATTGCGAAGACGGCAACATGATCTGGCTGATGCAGCAGGAGCTGCTGGCAGCCGGCATCACCGGGCCGGAAGGCCACCCGCAATCGCGCCCGCCCGAGGTCGAGGGCGAGGCCACCAACCGCGCCATCCGCATCGCACAATTGCTCAACACGCCGATCTACATCGTGCATGTCACCTGCCGCGAGGCGCTGCAGGAAATCGTCCGCGCCCGCATGGAGGGCCAACGCGTCTATGGCGAGTGCCTGGCGCAGCATCTGGTGATCGACGATTCGGTCTATTACGACCCCGATCCGGTCAAAGCCCGCGGCTATGTGATGAGCCCGCCGTTCCGCCCCAAAGACCATTTGCGCGAACTGTGGCGCGGCTTGCAATCGGGCAATCTACACACCACCGCGACCGACCATTGCGCCTTTTGCAATGTCGACAAGGATAAAGGAAAGGACGATTTTACCAAGATTCCAAACGGTACCAGCGGCGTTGAAGACCGCATGTCTGTGTTGTGGGATCAGGGCGTCGAGACCGGCAAGCTAACGCCCAATGAATTCGTTCGCGTCACCTCGACCAACGCGGCGCAGATCTTCAACATTTATCCCCGCAAGGGCGCCATCCGTGTCGGCGCCGACGCCGATATCACGGTCTGGGACCCCAAGGCGACGCGCGTCCTTTCCGCCAAAACCCATAAGCAGAAAAATGATTTCAACATCTATGAAGGCATGGAAGTGACAGGCGTGGCGCGCAGCACCGTGAGCCAGGGCAATCTCGTGTGGCAGGACGGCGACCTCCGCGCCGAGCCCGGCGCCGGCCGATATATCGAACGCCCCACGTTCGGGCCAATGTTCGACGCCGCCGGCCGCACGCGCGACCAGCGCCCATGGCGCCGCGTGGACCGGGTCGAAGCTGCCGAATAGGAGGCCCGAACGCCTACCCTGCGTCTAAGCGGAATACATAAAAGCTCGTCGCAACGGGGCACCACCAAGCGGAATACCTGCCGCATTCCGGCAAGCGCGCCTGCGCGCCCGAGTTAATACGAGGTAGACAAGAGAGCGGACGCGACCGCCCGGCGTTTGAGGGCTACCGGAAAAAGCGCTTTGCGCTGAGTTCTCCCCTTCTCTCCAACCCCTCTTCCCAGCAGGGGAAAAAGGGCTAATCACGCGTTGGCGCGGGCAACCATCGCATTGAGCAGTACGTTGCAGCCGGCGGCGAGGTCGCTGGGGGTGGCTTCCTCAATCTCGTTGTGGCTAATGCCGTCTTCGCAGGGGATAAAAATCATCGCTGTCGGGGCGAGGCGCGATACATACACAGCGTCATGTCCGGCGCCGGAAGTGATCGGGCGGCTGGCCAGGCCGAGAGCATCTGCTGCGGCCTGCACCGCTGCGACGCAGGCTTCGTCAAAGATCACCGGCTCGGAATACCAGATGCGCTTGAAATCGAGGCTGAGGCTCAAATCGCCTGAGATTTTTTCGCAACTCGCCTGAAATTCACTTTCCATGCCGTCAAGTGCCACAGCATCGGGGTTGCGTATATCAGCTCGGAAAAACACTTTGCCAGGAATGACGTTGGTCGAATTGGGGCTCACTTCCATATAGCCGATGGTGGTGCGCCCGTTTGGCATCGCGGCCTCGCCGATGCGGTGTGCTTCGCCGACCATGCGGGCGGCGCCGACCAGCGCGTCCTTGCGCCGCTCCATCGGTGTTGTGCCGGCATGTGATTCCATGCCCGTAACTTCGATCTCGAACCAGCGGATACCCTGCACGCCCTGCACCACGCCGATGGTTTTTTCCTCAGCCTCGAGGATCGGTCCCTGTTCGATATGTGCTTCGAAGAACGCGCCGAGTTCGCGCGGTGCGCATTTCATGTCGCCGTCATAGCCAATGCGTTTTAGCTCGTCGCCCAGGGTGTTGCCTTCACGGTCGGTGCAGGCAAGGCCCTCTTCCAAGCTGAACTCGCCGCCAAATACGCCCGAGCCGATCATCGCCGGCGCGAAGCGCGAACCTTCTTCATTGGTCCAGGCCGAGATTTCAATCGGCGCGTTGGTCTCATAGTCGAGATCGTTCAACGTGCGCACCACTTCGAGCCCAGCGAGAACGCCATAGATACCGTCATATTTGCCGCCGGTCGGTTGGCTATCGATATGGCTGCCGGTGCAGATGGGGGGGAGCGAATTATCTTTCCCAGGCCGCCGGGCGAAGATGTTGCCCATCTGGTCTACGCTGACCGTGCAGCCCGCCGCTTCGCACCATTCGACATAGAGATCGCGCGCCGCCTTGTCTTCGTCAGTCAACGCCAGACGGCAGACGCCGCCCTTTTCTGTGGCGCCGATCTTGGCCATCTCCATGAGGCTGTCCCATAGCCGGTCGCCGTTTATGTTCATGTTCTGCACTGTGTCTCTCCCTGGAATAAGCTGTTGCCATGACCCTTGGCCCATATCGCCGCCTGATGTCAAGATGAAGCGGCATGAAACAAACGCAATTGCGCAATAGCGGACAAATTCTGCCCGACGTATTGGCCGACGGGCTGGATGTGGTGTTCTGCGGCTCGGCGGCGGGGAGCGCCTCGGCCCAGGCCGGTGCCTATTACGCCTGGCCGGGCAATCGCTTTTGGCCGATCTTGCATGAAAGCGGCCTGACGCCGCGCCAATTGCTGCCAAGCGAATTTCGCAATGTGCTTCAATACGGCGTCGGGCTCACGGATTTGAGCAAATTTCAGTCGGGCGCGGATAGCTCTTTGGATGTCGGCGGCGACGATACTGGCGGGCTCGCTGAAAAGATCATCGCCTACAAACCGCGCGCGCTTGCGTTCAACGGCAAACGCGCTGGCAGCGTGTTCCTGCGCGAGGTCCTCGCCTGCAAAATCAAAGATTACGGCCTTCAGCCGCAAGCACTGAGTGCGACTGCGCTGTTCGTTTTGCCGTCTACCTCGGGCGCGGCGCGGCGTTGGTGGGACGCCGCACCGTGGCGCGCGTTGAGTGAATTTCTTGGGCGCTAACGCCGCGGCTTAGGCTCGGCGCGCGGCGTTGGGGTGGGTCTCGGGCCGGCGATCACGATAGAACTGCCATTGATCGCGCACTTCGCGAATCATATCGAAATCGAGATCGGAAACCACCAGCGCGTCACGATCGTCAGGGCCCTGGTTGAGTACATTGCCACGCGGATCGGTGAAATAGCTCGAGCCATAGAATTGATGATTGCCGATCGCCGGCTCGGTACCAACTCGGTTGTTGGCGCCGATGAAGATACCGTTGGCAATCGCCGCACCGGGCTGCTCTAGGGTCCAGATATGGTCGCTCAAACCGCGGAAGGTGGCCGAGGGATTGAACACCAGTTCCACGCCGTTCAGCGCGAGCTCGCGCCAACCTTCCGGGAAATGGCGATCATAACAGATATAGACACCGACCTTGCCAACCGCCGTCTCGAAGACGGGGAAACCGAGATTGCCATAAGCGAAATAAAACTTTTCGTCGAATTTGCCGACCTTGGGAATATGAATTTTGCGGAACTTGCCGAGATAGCGGCCATCGGCGTCGATCACTGCGGCGGTGTTGTATAGTTTGCCGTCGTCGCCCAACTCATAGATCGGTGAGACGATGACCATGTTGAGGCGCTTGGCCGTCTCCATCATCAGTTGGGTGGTCGGCCCGTCGGGGATGACTTCGGCGGTGCCGAACCAGCGCTCATCGATCTCGGCCGGGAAGTAGGGCATGGTCCATACTTCCTGCAGGCCAATCACCTGAACGCCTTGTTTGGCGGCGTCTTCAATAAGCACCATATGGGCGGCGGTCATTTTGTCACGGATGGTGTCGAACGAATCGCCGATTGGATCGGCCTTCAATTCCATTTGGATAAGCGCGGCTTTGATTGTACTCATGATTGTATTTCCCCCTCAGCTCTCAAGCGTGCCAGTCGGCGATATGGGTATAGGCGTCGGGCCGCCGGTCGCGGAAGAATGACCAGGTTTCGCGCACCTGGCGGATCATGTCGAGATCGAGATCGGCGACCACCAGTTCGTCCTTGTCGTCCGAACCCTGGGTAAGAATCTCGCCGCGCGGATTGACGAAATAGCTCGATCCGTAAAACTCGCCATTGTTCCACGGCGCTTCCCAGCCGACGCGATTGTTGGCCCCGATAAAGACGCCGTTGGCGACCGCCGAAGCAGGCTGCTCGATATTCCACAGATGATCGCTTAGCCCCTTGGTGGTGGCCGATGGGTTGAAGATCAGCTCCGCACCGTTCAACGCAAGCTCGCGCCAGCCCTCAGGGAAATGGCGGTCGTAACAGATATAGACCCCGATCTTGCCGACCGCAGTCTGGAACACTGGATAGCCGAGGTCGCCGGGCTTGAAGAAGAACTTTTCGTGATAGCCGTTGGTGTGGGGAATATGAATCTTGCGGAACTTACCGAGATAGCTGCCATCGGCGTCGATCACGGCGGCGGTGTTGTAATAGACGCCAGTCATCTGCTCTTCATAGATTGGCACGACCAGCACCATGCCGTGCTCTTTGGCGACGCTTCGCATGTGTTGCACGGTCGGCCCATCAGGCACCCGTTCGGCAGTGGCGTACCATTTGGGGTCTTGGGTGGCGCAGACATAGGGGATATTGAAAATCTCCTGCAGGCCGAGCACCTGCACGCCCTGGCGCGCCGCGTCCTCGATCAGCACCATATGCGCGTCCATCATCTTCTTCATGATGGTCTTGGGCGAATCGCTCTCGACATCGCCTTTGAGGCTCATCTGTATGAGCCCCGCCTTAATCACTGCCATCGCCGCTAACTCCCCTAAGCCGATTGTCCGGACAAGTTCGCCAAGACTAGCGCCGAGCGGGGGCAGCAGGCAAACGAAAGTGGAAGGAATTCACGAACCGGTGCGTGCGCGCCGCGCGCCAAGTTCGCCGCTTCTTCCCTCCTCCGACAGAAGGGCTTTTTCTAACCCATCATGGGGAAGCTCAAATCCACGCCGCTTCGGATGCCTGTCGGCCAGCGGGCGGTGATGGTTTTCATCTTGGTGTTAAAGCGCACACCTTCCATGCCGTGCATGTTGTGGTCGCCAAATAGCGAGCGCTTCCAACCCCCGAAGCTGTGATAGGCGACGGGCACGGGGATCGGCACGTTGATGCCGACCATGCCGATTTCCACCTTAGAGGCGAAATCGCGTGCTGCGTCGCCGTCGCGGGTGAAAATGGCGGTGCCGTTGCCGAATTCATGGTCATTCACCATCTTCACTGCGGCATCATAATCGGGTGCGCGCACGACCGAGAGCACGGGACCGAAAATCTCCTCTTTGTAGATTTTCATCTCCGGCGTTACATGGTCGAACAGGCACGGGCCAACATAATAGCCGTTCTCATAGCCTTGCAGCGTGAGACCGCGTCCGTCCATGACCAGCTCAGCGCCTTCGGCAACGCCGTGGTCGATATAGCCGCGCACTTTCTCAAGATGTTGTTTGCTTACCAACGGACCCATCTCGGAATCCTTATCGGTTCCCGGACCGACCTTGATTTGCGCGATGCGCGGGCGCAGCGCAGCAATCAGCGCGTCGCCTGCCGTGTCGCCGACCGCGACGGCCACCGAGACCGCCATGCAACGCTCGCCGGAGGAGCCGAAAGCGGCGCTCACCAAGGCATCTGCGGTCATATCGAGGTCGGCGTCGGGCAGTACGATGGCATGGTTCTTGGCGCCGCCCAAAGCCTGCACGCGTTTACCATGGGCGCAGCCGGTGGTGTAGATATATTCGGCGATCGGCGTTGAGCCGACGAAGCTGACCGCAGCGATATCCGGGTGCTCCAGAATTGCATCGACCGCTACTTTGTCGCCATGAATTACGTTAAAGACGCCGTCCGGACAGCCTGCTTCTGTCAGCAGTTCGGCCATGAAATTTGCCGCAGACGGGTCTTTTTCCGAAGGCTTCAAGATAAACGTGTTACCGCACGCCAGCGAGATCGGAAACATCCACATCGGCACCATGGCCGGGAAGTTGAACGGCGTAATGCCAGCCACTACGCCGAGAGGCTGGCGCATGGAGTAGCTGTCCACTCCGGTGCCGACGGATTCACTGAATTCACCCTTCAACAAATGCGGAATACCACAGGCGAATTCGAGCACTTCGAGGCCGCGTGTGATCGAGCCGGCTGCATCACTTAGGACTTTGCCATGCTCGCGCGTGACGATGGCGGCGAAATCACCCATGCGCGCTTCGATCAACTCTTTGAACTTGAACATCACGCGTGCGCGCCGGATTGGCGGCGCCGCCGCCCATTCGGGTGCCGCCGCCTTGGCTGCGGCCACCACCTTGGCGACTTCGTCGACACTGGCCAATGGCACTTCGGCAATCTTCTCGCCAATGGCGGGGTTGAACACATCGCCCGTGCGCCCACTTTGGCCGGCGACTGCCTGGCCGTTAATCCAATGGCTGATTGTTGCGCTCATCGAAGGTCTCCAGGAATTATCTGTCTATTACGCCGCTAAGGCATTATGCGGATCGACGAAGCGGTGTCCAAGGTCGCGCGCCACCGCCTCATAGGTGACATCGCCGCGATGCACGTTGAGGCCGTTGGCGAGGTGTGGGTCGTCCAATAGCGCTTGGCGGTAGCCTTTGTTGGCGAGCGCGATCACGAACGGCAGCGTGGCGTTGGATAGCGCCAAGGTTGAGGTGCGAGCCACCGCACCAGGCATGTTGGCCACACAATAATGCAGCACATGGTCGACCTTATAGGTCGGGTCGGCATGCGTGGTCGGCTTGCTGGTCTCGAAGCAGCCGCCCTGGTCGATGGCGACATCGACGACGACGGAATTGCGCCGCATGTTCGGCAGCATATCGCGGCGCACCAGCTTAGGCGCCGCCGCACCCGCGACGAGCACCGCGCCGATCACCAGATCGGCGTTGTAGACCGCTTGCTCAAGCGCCTCGGTGGTGGAAAAGATGGTGTGCGCGCTGGCGCCGAATATCTCATCGAGCTGACGCAGGCGCGGGAGCGAGCGATCGAGAATGGTCACTTGCGCGCCCATACCGACAGCCATGCGCGCCGCGTGGCTGCCGACCACGCCGCCGCCGATAATCGCCACATTGGCCGGCGCGACGCCGGGCACGCCACCCAGCAATACACCGCGTCCGCCTTGCTCTTTCTCAAGGCAATGGGCGCCAGCCTGGATCGACATCCGCCCGGCAACCTCACTCATCGGCGCCAACAGCGGCAGGCCGCCCAGAGAATCGGTCACGGTTTCATAGGCGATGGCAACACAGCCCGATTGCATTAGCGCAGTGGTCTGCGCGGGATCGGGCGCGAGATGGAGATAGGTGAACAGCACTTGGCCATCGCGCAGCATGGCGCATTCCTGGGCTTGTGGTTCCTTAACTTTGACCACCATATCGGCGCGCGCGAAGATTTCCTCGGGCGTCTCGACCAACTCGGCGCCGGCGCGCTCGTAATCCTCATTATGCATGCCGATTTCCTCGGCCGCGTCGCGCTGCACGATCACTTGATGGCCGTTATTGACGAGCTCGCGCACGCCTGCCGGCGGGACGCCAACCCGGTATTCGTGAATTTTGATTTCCTTAGGAACGCCGATAAGCATGAGTTTCGCTACTCCGTGAAACGGCCTTGGCCGCTTTTTTATCAAAAAAGGGGAGCTGCCCCCGGTTCAACTCAGGCGGCTTCCTTGAGGACGTCGCCGATGGTTTCGAAGATTTGGTCGATCTGGTTTTTTTCAACGATAAGCGGCGGCGAGAGGGCGATGATATCGCCGGTGGTACGGATCAGTACGCCGCGATCATAGCATTTTAAAAACGCGTCGAAAGCGCGCGCCGTGGGCTTGCCGGGTATCGGCTCTAATTCTACTGCGCCGACCAGGCCCATGGCGCGGATATCGATAACATGGGCATGATCGCGGAGCGAAAAAGCGGCGTCGATCCAATAGGATTCAAGCTCGGCGGCGCGCTCAAACAGACCTTCGTTTAAATAGATGTCGAGCGCCGCTTGGCCAGCGGCGCAGGCCACCGGATGGCCGGAATAGGTATAGCCGTGAAACAGCTCGATGGCGCCCTCCGGACCGTTCATGAAGGCGTCGTAAATATGCTTGCGCACCAGCACCGCGCCCATGGGTATGGCGGCATTGGTCAGCCCCTTGGCCAGAGTCATGATATCGGGCACGACGCCGAAGCGTTCGGCGGCGAAGCTGTCGCCGAGACGGCCGAAGCCGGTGATGACCTCGTCGAATATCAACAAAATGCCGTGCTTATCGCAGATTTCGCGCAGGCGCTTGAGATAGCCTTTGGGCGGCAGAATAACGCCGGCTGAACCGGCCATCGGCTCGACGATAACCGCGGCGATGGTCGACGCGTCGTGTAGTGTGACCAAGCGCTCCAAATCTTCGGCGAGATGGCCGCCCCATTCAGGTTGACCTTTGGTGAAGGCGTTGTGCTCCAAGCTATGGGTATGCGGCAGATGATCGACGCCGGGAAAATTGGTGCCAAAATATTTACGGTTATTGGCGATGCCGCCGACCGCAATGCCGCCGAAACCGACGCCGTGATAGCCCTTCTCGCGGCCGATCAGGCGGGTGCGCGAGGCGTTGCCTCTAATATTGTGATAGGCGAGCGCAATCTTCAGTGCCGTATCGGCAGATTCAGAGCCAGAATTGGTGAAAAAGACATGGTCGAGATCACCCGGCGCCAGCGCCGCGAGACGCGCCGCAAATTCGAACGCTCCCGGATGCCCCATTTGAAAACCGGGGCCGTATTCGAGGCGCCCGACCTGGGCGCTCACCGCTTCGGTGATTTCCTTGCGCGCATGGCCGCAATTGACGCACCACAGACCCGAGGTGGCGTCGAGCACCTTGCGGTTATCGCTGGTGGTGTAATGCATGCCCTCAGCCGAGACGAACATGCGCGGCGCGCTCTTGAATTGCCGATTGGCAGTGAACGGCATCCACAACGGCTCAAGATCATTGGGCATAGCTTCGTAACGCGCGCTTTCGCTGCTCTCTGACATGATTTGCCTCCAGGCTGGCAAGGAAATTCTGTTTCTCCGGCGGAGACTAACATCAAGCAATAAAATAGACAATATGAATGATCACACCGGTTAACCTGTTGATTTTCTGCTATTATGCGTATAATTTGTTTAATATAATAGCCATTTAAACAGCCGAAACGGAGATAGTATGGCTTTGGACGCGGATTTCGATGTCGGCGCGCGTTTGAGCGCAGTGCGCAAGATGCATCACATGTCACAACGCGAGCTGGCCAAGCGCGCCGGCGTCACCAACGGAACAATTTCCCTGATCGAACAGAATCGGGTGAGCCCTTCGGTGAGTAGTCTCAGGAAAGTGCTACAGGGCCTGCCGATGTCGTTTTCGGATTTTTTCAGTCTCGAAGCAGCGCCGCGCCAGGAAGTATTCTTTTCCGCAGGAGAATTGTTGGAAATCGGCGACACCAAAATATCCTACCGCCAGGTCGGACGTGACCTCGCCCAGCGTGAGCTGCAAATCCTGCATGAGCGCTACGCGCCGGGCAGCGATACCGGGCGCGCCATGCTGCGCCATGAGTCAGAGGAAGGCGGCGTGGTGATCCGCGGCAAGCTTGAAGTAACGGTCGGCGATCAACGCCGCGTGCTCGGACCGGGCGACGCCTATTATTTCGATTCCCGCCTGCCGCACCGCTTCCGCAATATTGGCAAGGAAGAATGCGAGCTCGTCTCCGCCTGCACGCCGCCGAGTTTTTAGCGGCGCGCGCAGTCTCAGCCGGGCGCTTCGGGGATGATCCGCATGTCGCGCATTTTCTTGAAATACCGGGCAAACATTTCTTCGGTGTAGATGATCTCAGAGTAGCCGTGGCGGATACGCTTGCGGTCTTCGAGGATGATGTCCCAATCGCGCGCGAACACCCAGTCGGCGAAGATCCAGTTGGCGAGTTCATCCATCTTGTAAGGCTGGAGTTGATGTTTTTGGACGATCTCGTCCCAGACCGGGCCTTTATCGGCCATCAACATGGTCAGTGAACAGGGCCGCACCTGGCCGCGACGGCAGCCAAAAGCTTCGCCTATCTGGTGCCAGATATGCTCCCAACGGAAACAATCGCCATTGGTGATGTTGAATTCCTGATTGGCGCAGCTCGGATCGGTGGCCGACCAAACCTCGAAGCGGCCCAAAATTTCGGCATCGGTATATTTGTTGAGAGCGTGCCAAGCGGTCGGGCGGCCTGGGAAATCGAAAGGTATATCCAGCTCATGCGCAATGATTGCGTAGACGGAAACAAAATTGAGCGTGTTGAGCGGCACGCCGGCTGACAGGCCGATGACGATTTCGGGACGCACCATGGTGAGACTCCATGATTTGCTCTTTTGCAGCTCGGTTAGATAGTCCTGCTGATTGTAGTAGAAATTGGGCGGCATGTGGCGCGGATCGCTCTCCACTGACGGCGTTTTGTAGGGCCCGAGATGGCAGCCGTAATATTTGCCGCCCTGGGTCAGGATGACGCGCTCCAAGCCGGGCGCGATGCGGTCGAGCACGCCGATGGAATTCTTCACCAGGGCAAGATTGCCTTCGACATTCTCGGCCTCAAAGCCGCCGGCGAGGCCACAATAAAACACGTGCGTCGCGTCGCTGAGCGGCGCGAGCTTGGCGTTTGCGTCAGCCTCGTCTTCGAGGTCGACGGAAATAAAGCTGGCCCTCGTTTCGAAACCGGGCGCACCGCGGCTTAGGCCGATTACCTCCCAACCGCCTTCGGCCTCCAGCGCTTCAACCACGTTGCGTCCCGTCGTGCCGCGTGCGCCTACGACAACCGCTTTCCGCTTCGCCATCTCGATCTCCCGATTTCTTAAGTTCCATGCCAATTTCGATGCCGCATTATCCGCGAACCGCCCGCGCAGGCAAGCGCTTCGGGCGCAGACTTGACAAGCCGGGCCTCGGACTGCTTTTTGTTTCGCCCGGGCGAATATGCGGCTGTGGCGGAACTGGTAGACGCGCAGCGTTGAGGGCGCTGTGGGGGAAACCCCGTGGAGGTTCAAGTCCTCTCAGCCGCACCATTCTCTGGGTGGCGCAATAGATTTGCGCCGCTGGTGCGCGTTGCGGTCGTGGCGGAACTGGTAGACGCGCTAGATTCAGGTTCTAGTGGGGGCAACCCCGTGGAGGTTCGAGTCCTCTCGACCGCACCAGCACTTTTCGGTGGCAGCAGACACCGCCCTAATCGCCCGCCTTGGGCTGCAAGCTTTCCACCAAGGTGGCCCAATAGCTCGCCCCCCAGCCCAATGCTTCATCGTTGAAATCGTAATTGGGATTGTGCAGGAAACAGCCACCGTCGGTGCGCGCATTGCCCATCCAGATATACGAGCCGGGGCGCGACTCGAGCATGTAGGAAAAGTCTTCCGAACCCATGCTGGGCGGCAGATCGCGCCGCACTTTTGCCTCACCTGCTACGCGAGCTGCGGCGGCAGCGGCCAATTCGGTTTCCGCCGCATGGTTCACGGTCGCAGGGAATTGGCGTATATAGTTGAGTTCAACGCGGCAGCGATGCGCAGCGGCGATACCTTCCGATATACGCGCGATGCTGGCTTCGATCTCAAGGCGCACCGCTTCGGTGAAGCTCCTGGTCGTGCCGCCCAACTCAACGCGCCCTGGGATGACATTAAAAGCGTCCCCACCATGGATTTTGGTGACACTGATGACCGCCGAATCGAGCGGGTCTTTGATGCGACTGGTGATAGTCTGCAAGGCGCCAACGATTTCCGCCGCGCACACCACCGGATCGATACCGAGATGCGGCATCGCGCCGTGCGCGCCTTCACCGATGACGCTGATCTCGAACGAATCGCATGCTGCCATCATCGGTCCCGACCGCACCGCGAACTCGCCAATATCCATGCCAGGCCAATTGTGCAAGCCGTAGACACCATTCACGGGGAATTGCTCGAACAGGCCTTCATTGACCATGGCACGCGCACCGCCCAAGCCCTCTTCGGCAGGCTGAAAAATGAAATACACGGTGCCAGAAAAATTGCGGGTCTCCGCCAAATATTTGGCCGCACCCAGCAGCATCGCCGTATGGCCGTCATGGCCGCAGGCGTGCATCACGCCGTCATTGCGCGAGCGGTAGTCGACATCGTTTTGCTCAAGAATGGGAAGCGCGTCCATGTCAGCCCGCAACCCGATAGCGGCGTCTCCGGCAGCCCCTTTTAAAACACCGACCACGCCGGTCTTGGCCAAACCGCGATGCACCTCAAGACCGAATGATTCGAGCTCACGCGCGACGACATCGGAGGTTCTGTTTTCTTCGAAGCCAAGCTCCGGGTGAGCGTGGATATCCTGGCGCCAGCGCGCCATCTCGTGCTGGAACTCCGCGATGCGGTTGATCATCGGCATGCCATCTCTCCCTTAATTGAGAACGCACCATAGCAAGCCAGCCACCATGTGGGTAGAATCTAACCCATGGCAGCCATGACGAATTTCGCCACCATCAGAGAGACCGCCGAGCAACGTGCCGGCGGACCTGCGGCGCTCAAGAAATTGCTGCCGAAATCGAAATCGGCCAAGGCTTTAAAGGCGATGGCGGACGACCGCTATCTGTCGCTAATGTCACTTCGGGTGTTCTCGTCCGGACTGAAGCACAGCATGGTGGCCGGCAAATGGCCGGGTTTCGAAGAGATATTCTTTGGCTTTGATCCCAAACGTGTGGCGGCAATCCCGGATGAGAATTTGGAGGCGCTGCTCAAGGAAACCCGCATCATCCGTCACTGGGGGAAAATCAAAGCCACACACCACAATGCGGCGGCGATGGTCGAGATATCCGGCGCCCATGGTGGCTTCGGCGCCTGGCTCGCGGCCTAGCCTGAAACTGATATTGTCGGACTGTGGGACGAGCTGCAAAAGCGTTTTAGTCAATTGGGCGGCGCGTCGGGACCGTATTTCCTGCGCATGGCAGGAAAGAATACGTTCGTCCTGACGACCGACACGATCAAGGCGCTCAACAAATGGGGCGCGTACAAAGGCGACCCCAAAGGCAAGAAAGCCCGCCGCGATGTTCAGCAGGCATTTAACGATTGGGCGAGTGAAAGCGGCCTCGGCCTTTCCGAAATGAGCAGGATTTTGGCACTTTCGGTGGATTAGCGACTTGGGCAACCAGAGTTGTCACCGCCTTACGGCGTTAACCAGTAAGTAAGGCCGACATGGCACCCTCTGGCCATGTCAGACCCCCGCCCCAACGATAACCAAAGCCAGGAGCGGCGCGCGCTTGGTGGGCCGACGCTCGACGACGTCAGGGATGTCCTGGAAGCCGGCGTCTCGGCCTACCGCAAAGGCGATTTTGCCGCCGCCAAGAACCACGCGGAAGCTGCCTTACACGACATGCCTAACCAGCCAGATGCGTTGCATCTGATGGCGCTTGTCGCGCATCAGTCGGGCGAGCATGACGCAGCGGCGCGTCATATCGAACGCGCCCTCGCCGTCACACCCGACAATGTGTCCATGCGAAATAATCTGGCCATGATGTATCAGGCCGCCGGCCGCAGCGAAGATGCGCACGCCACGCTCGGACGCATACTCAAAGAACAGCCGGAGTATCACGGCGCCCACTACAATCTTGCCAACTTGCTGAAATCGGAAGGTGACCTGACGGCGGCGTGCAATCATTTCCGCCTGGCAATCCTGCACGCGCCGGCTTTTTCCGACGCCTATGTCAATCTTATACAAACGTTACTAGAAATTGGCAGCGTCCAGGAAGGTGTCGATGTGGCGTATGAGGCGATTGCCTCAGCTCCGGCATGTGCTGCGGTGTTTGCTTCGCTTGCTGCGGCGCTGCTGATGCAGAACGATTGCGCGAAGGCGGCGGAAGCCGCCCGCAAAGCCATTGCCATCGATCCGCTCTCGGGCGAGCCCTATGCCACACTCGGCAACGCGTTGCTCGGGCTTAGTCAACATGTCGCGGCAGCGGACGCATTGCAGCTGGCGGCGGCACGCCTCCCTGAGCGGGCCGACATTCACAACAGCCTCGGCGTCGCATTTTTGGAAAGCGGGCACTTGCAAATTGCCGAGACGGCGTTGCGCCGGGCCGTCGATATCTCCCCCACTCTGGTCGAGGGACACAGCAATCTCGGTCATCTATTGAACCGCGACAACCGGGCGGAAGAGGCGGCGGCACATGCGTGGCAGGCGGTAGAGTTGAACGCTGAATTCGCCGCCGGATGGATTAATTTGGCCGGCGCTCTGCTGGCCCTCGATCAGCCGGCGGAGGCGCTCACCGCGGCGGAACGCGCAACGGCTCTGACGGCGGGAAGCTCGGCCGAGGCCGAGAACTGCCTGGGCAGTGCCCTCGATGCGCTGGCGCGTCACACCGAGGCCGGTGCTGCCTATGGGCGAGCGACCGCATTGGCACCAGAGCTTGTCGAGGCGCATTTCAATCGTGCCCTAAACCTGCTCGGCGCCGGCGATTACGGCGCCGGTTTTGCCGAATATGAATGGCGCCTCAAATTAGGCGGTGGCGCGGTATCGCATTTTTCCGCGCCGATGTGGGACGGCACGCCGTTGAACGGCGCCACGATCCTGCTTCATGCCGAACAGGGCTTCGGCGATACCCTGCAATTCATCCGCTTTGCGCCACTGGTGGCGCAAAAAGGCGGGCGCGTTGTGCTCGCCTGCCAGGAGCCGCTGCGGCGATTGTTGTGCCAGGTCGACGGCGTTGCCGAGGCCGTCGCGATGGACGGACAAATGCCTGAGTTTGCCCGCCACGCCGCGCTTGCCAGCTTGCCGCATATTCTCGGTGCGACCCCCGACAGCCTGCCCCCCGCTACACCCTATGTGCCTGCAAGTCAGGCCCCGTGGACCCTGGACGCCCCGGCGGAAGCCCGGCTTAAGATCGGTCTCGCCTGGTCCGGCAGCCCGGCTAACAAAATTAACCGCCGGCGGTCCTGCGCCCTCGAATTTCTTCAGCCTCTTTTAGCGCGGCGCGACATTGCCTGGTACGGCCTCCAGGTCGGCCCGGCAGCGGCCGATATTTATGGCCATCCGACGATCGAGGATTTAAGCTCTCGCCTCACAGATTTCGCCGATACAGCGGCGGCGATCGGCGGATTGGATCTGGTGATTTCAATCGATTCGGCGGTGGCCCATCTCGCTGGCGCGCTCGGCCATCCGGTGTGGGTGATGCTCTCCCATGGCGGCGATTGGCGCTATTTGCGTGAGCGCGCGGACAATCCCTGGTATCCGACGATGCAGCATTTCCGCCAGGCGGTGCCGGGCGATTGGCCGTCGGTAATCAACGCCGTCCTGATCGCACTCGACGAGTTTGATCCTAAGGCATAGTCGTCCTTAATTTTCGCGCGGCAGGGCGTTCGTCAGCAGACGGCCGACAGCGATCATTTCTGGAATGGTGGCGGCGAAGGCTCCGAGGGTGGCGAGAAGTGCCTGGCGTGCAGCACCCGTAGGCCGGCCAGGCAGCGTATCATGCGTCATCAATTCGCCGCTAAGGCGCGCCGCGGCGGCATCCGCCTCACGCGCAATACTCGACGCGGCAGCCTCGACTTTACCGTCGAGGAACAGTGGCTCTAGCGCCTCAGCCGAGGCCATCAAATAATCTGGCCAGTGGGCGAGATGACGGTAAAGGGTGGGAACTATGCCCCGCGAGCCGTCATCGCCGGCGACGCGCAGGCGCCCGATCCGCTCAGCAAGCGCCGGCGGCATGTCCTCCAACTGAACCAACGGCGGCAAGGCGGGAAACTGAACTCTCGCCACCGGCGAACCGTGCGGGGCGCCAGCGCTGCCGCCCGCTTGGTCCGTGGCGAGCACCGCCATCAGCACCCGGACCGCGATGATGTTGTGCGGGTTGGCGGTGTTGTAGGCGGTGGCGATATAGGCGATGGCGGCGAGATCCATCGGCTTGAGGCTGAGCGCGCTGGCCGCCTCCGGCGTGAGCGCCGGCAAAGCGGCGTCAAACGGCGCCGTCGCCGCACGCTGTGCCGCCGCGCTCAGCGCGCCCGAGCGCATCGCCGGCGCCAACACCCTCCAGCTCCATTCGAGAACGCCAGCATGGGTCGCGAGGTGGCGGTAGATCAGCGCTACCATCGGCACTCGGCAACAGGCCTTGATTTCGTCATAGATGGCCAAAATACCGTGGCCTGCGTCCTGCTCAGACAATTCGGGCAATCTCGATGCGCTCGCCAAATTCGCCTCCCTTTACGCCTCTTCGCTCTATATACTAAGGTCATGAAAATCGTAACCGCACGGCCCATCGATAACGACTCTTTTGCGCCCTATGGCCAGTTGCTCGACGTTCCCGAAACGCCGGGGCGCTATGACTTCCAAGCAGAACTCTTCAATGGGCGCACCGACGCGGCGCCCAATTTGCTGCTGGCGCACGCCGAGGCGAAATCTCTGCCGCTCGATTTGGAGGTCATGGAACGCCATCCGCATTCGAGCCAGGCGTTTTTTCCGCTCGAGGCGTCTAGCTACATTGTCTTGGTATGCCCAGACGCAGCAGATGGCGGACCCGACATGTCGCGGCTCGATGCCTTCATCGTCGGCTCGGGCCAAGGCATTAACTACAACCCCGGCACTTGGCACCACCCGCTGACGGCACTCGAGCGCGCCGGAAACTTCGCCGCGCTGGTATGGGAAAACGGCAGTGAGGCTGATACCGAATGGTATACCCTCGCATCAGAGCAGCGGCGGCGCATCGAAGCTTAGCCTGGCTGCGTGTCGTGGCGCAGACCAAGGCTGTAGCGCTGCGACGTGATATCGCTGAGATAGTGAAACGGACGATCGTCGCGCCCCGCAAAACCCGGCGCGCGCATCAAAAGAAGCTCACCCGGCCGCCACAGAATTTCGCGCGCGCCCTTTCCCGAGCGCGTCTCACAGACAAAGAAACGGCCGTTGCCTGAAAGCAGGATCAGGCCGACCAGACCGGTGTAACGCGCGTGATCGCGATGCGCGGTGATACCCAACGAGCCGGGGGGGTAGCGTTGCGCCACCAAATCATTCAGGCGGAGCGGCCCGGTGAGGAGCGGCTGGCGCACGGCGCCGAGTGCATGGGCAAGATACGCCTCGAGGCGCGCGGCTAAATCCCACAACGCGCCAGGCTTGGGTGGCGCCATGCAGATGTCGAAATCCTGACGCACCAGCGCTGCGCCTGAGCCAATTTCATTTCGCACGGTACGAAACGGAAGAGCCACGGCAGCCGATAACAGCGCAGGCAATTCGTCCGCCGCCAACAATGGCAGGCTTGCCGCGTCGACTTCAGCGAGCCGCACCAGCGTTTCGCCGGCCTGACGCGCATCGCTGACAAAACTTTTTGTCATTTGTTCACTCGGCTGTTACCCCACGAATGGTTCTCGAACTCTATAATCCGGCGCCAACGCAGAAAGCTCAAGAATAGGGGAAACGATGCTACGAAGTTCGAAACGCTGGACCGCCTTGGCTGTTATACTTCTCTTTCTCGCGCCGCTGCCTGCTGCAGCCGAATGGCCCCACCCGGGCACCCGCAGCCTGCCAAGCGAAAAACCCTTCGCCGAATTGGTGACGGCGCTGAACGGCGCGATCAAGGACAACGGCATGAACGCGGTCTCAAGGGCCAGCGCTAGCGCCGGCGCCAAGCAGCGCGGCGTCGATATCGCGGGCAATATGGTAATCGGCGTGTTCCGCAATGATTTCGCTGTGCGCATGTTGTCGGCGAGTATTGAGGTCGGCATCGAAGCGCCGCTGCGCTTCTACGTCACGGACGACGGCGACGGCACGGCGACCCTCACTTATCGCACGCCGTCGGCGATGTTCGCGCCCTATGGAAATGCCGCGCTTAACGACATCGCTGGCGAGCTCGATATTATCTTTGCCGCCATCTCAGAGCAGGCAGTGCGGCACTAAGAACCTGGACCGCCAGACAAATTTCCTTGACTTTTGTGTCTAGAAGACGCATATGCCACTTCAGCGACACTCCTTTGAAGGTCGAATATCGATCGACCGCCGACCCTGAAGTAATTCAGCCGGCCAGATTTTTCTCCGACATATGTAGGCGTTTCGTTAGGCCGGCCATTGCGTCAGGCGGCAACTTACAGCCTTACGCACGGCGAGCCGACTTTGCTTGCATTCTGCTTGCACGCGCACCGTTCCGCATTCGGGGCGGCGCGTCACAGTGACAATATTTAGAAAGACATCACATACATGACCGACTTTGCGGGCCTTGAACTGGCCCAGCCTATCCTTCGCGCGATTTCTGACGAAGGCTACACGACCCCCACTCCCATCCAACTCAAATCCATCCCGGCGCTCCTCAAAGGGCGCGACCTGCTCGGGGTAGCTCAGACCGGCACCGGCAAGACGGCCGCCTTTGCGCTGCCGATCCTACACCGTCTGGCGGAAAATGCGGGCCCGGCCCGGCGCGGACAGCCGCATGCGCTGATTCTGGCGCCGACGCGTGAATTGGCTAACCAGATCAATGACAGCTTCAGAACTTACGGTCGCCATTTGCGCTTGCGCACGACTGTGGTTTTTGGCGGGACTTCAATTCGGGCGCAAATCCAAGCGTTGAACCAGGGCGTTCACGTGCTGGTCGCGACGCCAGGACGTCTTCTCGATCTGATGAACCAGCGCCATGTGCGCCTCGACGGCGTGGAGACGTTTATTCTCGACGAAGCCGACCGCATGCTCGATATGGGATTCATTCCCGACGTCAAGAAGATCTCCGCGGCGCTTCCGGCAAAGCGCCAGACATTGTTGTTCTCGGCGACCATGCCGAAATCGATCGAAAGTCTTGCCGGTGGCCTGCTGCGCGATCCTGTGCGGGTCGAGATTACGCCGGCGGCCACCACCGTCGAAAAGGTCGAGCAACGCGTGCTATTTGTTCAAAAGGACAAAAAGCGCGCACTCCTGAGCGAACTGCTGAAGGATGAAACCATCCGGCGGGTGCTTATTTTCACTCGCACTAAACATGGCGCCGACCGCGTCGCCCGGCATTTGCACCAGGGCGGCATCAAAGCCGACGCCATCCATGGCAACAAGGCGCAAAACGCGCGTCAACGGGCGCTTCAGAGCTTTTGTACCGGGCGCATCCGGGCGCTGGTGGCGACCGACATCGCGGCGCGCGGTATCGATGTTGAAGATGTGACCCATGTCATCAATTTCGACCTGCCCAACGAACCAGAAAGCTATGTGCATCGCATCGGCCGCACGGCCCGTGCCGGCGCCGGCGGCATCGCCATCTCGTTTTGCGATTCTGAAGAGCGCGCCTATTTGCGCGACATCGAGAAGACGATCCGTCAAAGCTTGCCGATCTTCGCAGATCATCCGTTCCACGCGGCGGAAATCCAAAATGCCGCCGTTACAGTCAAACGCGGCCCCGAACGTAAGCAGCGTCAGGGTCAACGCCGCCGCAATACACAGCGCCCACAGCGTAATACAAACCGAGCGGCGTAGTTTCCCGGTCAGCGCGGCGATGGGAGCCCCAAAACTCCCCATCGACCTCCTCGATATCGAGCGTCATAATAGGCTTGAATCGCCGCGCCGAAGCGCGCGCTACATGCAGACCGTCAATGGGGAAGCAAGAAAATGCCGAAAGTCGAAGCCAACGGAATTAATATTTTTTACGAATATATGGGCGACGGCGAGCCGCTTGCGCTAATCGGCGGATCGCTGTTCGGGCGCCAGAACTTCGGCATGGTGTGGGAGGGTTTGGCCGAGCATTTCAAACTCATCAGCTATGACCAACGCGGCTACGGCCAGACAGACCGTCCGCTGCAATCTTATGATGTGGAGCTCTGGGCGGACGATCTCGCGGCATTATTGGACAAACTCGATATTCCCCGCGCTCATGTCATGGGCACCTCCGCCGGCGGCATGATCGCACTTAAATTCGCCGCCAAATACCCGGAAAAATGTATCGGTGTGGTGAGCGATTGCGCGTTCGCCAAATGCGATGAGATGCGCAAGATCATGTTCCGCACCTGGCGCCACATGGCACGCTCCTGGGGTTGCTCGACGGAGTTCGCCGACCATGTTCTGACCCAAGCGGTCGGCGCGGATTATCTCGATGGCCCCAACGGTCCGGCAATTGTCGAGATGGTGCGCACCATCGTCGGTCTCAACTCGGTCGATACTGTAGTGCAGGCCTGCCTCGCCATGGAAAACATGGATTTGCGCGAGGACTGTAAAAAAATCAAAAACCCAACTCTCGTCATCACGGCGAAAAAGGATATGTTGACGCCCATGGAAACCGGCGCCTCGGGCGCCGGGGCACTATGGGTAGCGGACAATGTTCCAGGCTGTGAACTCATCGTTTACGAGGATATCGGCCATGCCGATCTGGTGGAGTGCCCGGAAAAGACGATCGCCTCGACGATCGATTTCCTGCACCGCGCCAGGAAGAAAGTACTCGGCTAGCGAAAGCGGCACGGCATGAATTCCGGTATTCTCCAGGCGCCACGCCATACCAGCGTCGGCGTGTCTGTCGGGCCGCACCAGATCGGCGGTGGCGCGCCTGTCCTCGTGCAAAGCATGACCAATACCGACACCGAAGACGCCGAAGGCACGGCGGCACAAGTGCGGTCGTTGGCCGAGGCCGGCTCGGAGCTTGTGCGCATTACCGTGAACACGCCTGCGGCGGCGGCCGCGGTGCCGCATATTCGCGAGCGCCTCGACGCCATGGATTGCGGCGTGCCACTGATTGGCGATTTCCACTATAACGGCCATAAGTTGCTGCGCGAGCATCCGGCCTGCGCCGAAGCGTTGGCAAAATACCGCATCAATCCTGGCAATGTCGGCTTTCGTGAAAAACGCGACCGCCAGTTCCAAACGATGATCGAGGTAGCACTCGAATATGACCGGCCGGTGCGAATCGGCGTCAATTGGGGTAGCCTCGATCAGGAGCTTTTAGCTGAATTGATGGACCACAACGCCGCGCTCGATGAACCGCGCGAGTCGCAGGAGGTCATGCGCGCGGCGCTGGTGGAATCAGCGCTGAGAAGTGCCGCTTTGGCCGAGGAAATAGGCCTCGGCCGCGACCGCATCGTGATTTCCTGCAAGGTCAGCCAGGTGCAGGATCTGGTTGCGGTCTATGGTGATCTGGCGGCGCGCTCCGATTACGCCCTTCATCTCGGCTTGACCGAAGCCGGCATGGGGTCGAAAGGCATCGTCGCCTCGACCGCAGCGCTCGGCATACTCTTGCAACAAGGCATTGGCGATACCATCCGCATCTCGCTCACCCCCCCGCCCGGCGGCGACCGCTCACAAGAAGTGATAGTGGCGCAAGAAATCCTGCAAACCATGGGATTACGCGCCTTCACGCCGCTCGTGACCGCCTGTCCGGGCTGTGGGCGCACGACAAGTACGGTATTTCAGGATTTGGCGGAAAAAATCCAGAGCCATGTCCGTGCCCGCATGCCGGAATGGCGAGAAACCCATATCGGCGTGGAAGATATGAAGCTCGCCGTCATGGGATGCATCGTAAACGGTCCCGGTGAAAGCAAACATGCCGATATCGGCATCAGCCTGCCCGGAACCGGCGAGGCACCGGCGGCACCGGTCTTTATCGACGGGAAAAAGACCGTGACGCTGCGCGGCGAGGGCATCGCGGATGCATTTCGGACCATCGTCGAAGATTATGTCGAGACCAAATACCCCAAGAGAGTCTAAAGGCTAAGGACGCCCGGCGCTGGGGAATCGTTGCGCCGGCCCCTGCAAAACGGCAAAATTGCTTGATCCTTGGTCGGCTTTGAGTGAATATTGATCAGAATATTCACTATTCACCTGAGCGGCATTCTGCGGCGTGAAAAGCGCGCCGTTTGGCGTTATGGAATTTGGCTATGACCGAATCGAATCAGCCTTATATCTGGGAAAAATCCTATCCCGCCGATCTTGATTGGAGCGCGCCGCTGACGCCACATGCTCTGCCGGCGCTGATGGAAAACGCGGCGAAGAAGTACGCCTCCCGTCCGGCCATAGATTTCATGGATCGAATTTATAGTTTTGCCGAGGTTGCAAAATTGGTGAAGCGTGCCGCCAAGGGCTTGCAGAGCCAAGGGATCGTCAAAGGAGACCGTGTTGGCTTGATGCTGCCCAACTGCCCGGCGATGGTGATCTCCTATTACGCAGTACTGACCGCCGGTGGCACCGTGGTCAATTTCAACCCGCTCTACGCCGAAGAGGAAATTCGCTTTCAGATCGAAGATTCTGGATGCGATATCCTGATCACTCTCGATATGCCGCTGATTTACGATAAGGCAGCGAAAATGCTGGGCGGTGTCCGGCTAAGAAAAATTGTGCTCACGTCAATGGCCGAACAGCTGCCGTTTCCAAAGAGCCTGCTCTACCGACTGCTGCGGCGTAAGAATATCGTGCCGCTGCCAGCGGACGCGCGCTTTCTATCGTTCAAAGCTCTATGTGCCAATGATGGGCTCCCCGAGCCGGTCGACATAGACCCGATAACGGATATCGCAGTCCTGCAATATACCGGCGGCACCACCGGGCGGCCCAAGGGCGCCATGCTCACCCACGCCAATCTCACCGCCAACGTCCAGCAGGCGACTTATTTCTTTCCGGAAACCAAATTCGGCGAAGAAGTGATGATGGGCGTGTTGCCGTTGTTCCATGTCTTCGCCATGACGGTGGTGATGAACTTCAGCGTCCATGCCGGCGCCAAGATGATTCTGTTGCCGCGCTTCGAATTAGAGGCGGCGCTCAAAGTCATCCACAAAAAGCGCCCTACCTTCTTCCCCGCGGTGCCGACGATTTATATCGCCATCAACAATCATCCGGGTGTGGCAGCGGGCAAGTTCGATCTCACCTCAATGCGCTATTGCCTGGCCGGCGGCGATACATTGCCGCGCGAGGTGCAGGAAAAATTCGAGGCTCTCTCGGGCTGCACCTTGCTTGAGGGCTACGGCCTGAGCGAGACGTCACCAGTCGCGTTGTGCAATCCCTCGACCGGTGAGTCGCGGCCCGGTTCGCTCGGTTTGCCGGCGCCGGGCACGGTGGTCGAGATTACCGATATCGAAAATCCATCACGCGTCCTGGCGCAAGGCGAAACCGGTGAAATTTGCCTTACCGGTCCACAGGTGATGCGCGGCTATTGGAACCGCGAGGAAGAAAGCGCGACCGCGCTGTTGGACGGCCGCTTCCATACCGGCGATGTCGGCTATATGGACGAAGACGGCTATACCTATTTAATTGACCGACTGAAGGAAATCATTCTTTCCGGCGGCTACAATATCTATCCGCGCCATGTCGAAGAAGCGATTTACCGTCATCCTGCGGTCGAAGAGGTCACCGTGGCGGGCATCGAGGATTCGTACCGTCAGCAAACCGTCAAAGCGTTCGTGAAACTGCGCGCTGGACAGTCGCTGAATGCTAAGGACCTGACCGACTTTCTGAAGGACAAGCTCTCGTTGATCGAAATGCCCAAGCAAATCGAATTCCGCGACGAGTTGCCGAAAACTCTGATCGGCAAACTTTCCAAAAAAGAACTGGTCGCAGAAGAGGCCGCCAAACGAAACGCGGCGGCGTCTTCATGAATCGCAATCCAACCCACCGGCGTGATACTGATGCCGCCACCACCGCAAATTTAGCGAGGTCTAGAACATGAAACCCGTTGTCATCGCAGGATACAAAAGATCGCCTTTCCACTTCGCCCATAAGGGCCAATTGGTGAAAAAACGGCCTGACGATCTGGCCGCCGATGTGGTGCGCGGGCTGATCGAGAGCAGTGGCGTCGATCCCGCCGGCATCGAAGACCTGATCATGGGCTGCGCCTTTCCCGAAGGCGAACAAGGCTTCAATGTGGCGCGCATCGTCAGCCTGCTCGCGGATTTACCTGTTTCCGTCGCCGGCGTCACGGTCAACAGGTTCTGCGGCTCGTCGATGCAATCTATTCACATCGCCGCGGGCGCGATCCAAATGAATGCCGGAGAGGCTTTCATTTGCGCTGGCGTCGAATCCATGTCGCGCGTGCCGATGGGTGGCTACAACCCGATGCCCAACGCCGATCTTTATGAGCGCAACGAGGGCGCCTATATGGCGATGGGCGAGACTGCGGAAAATCTCGCGCAGAAATACCAAATTCCGCGTGACGAACAGGAAGCGCTCGCCGTTTCCAGCCACGCCAAAGCTGCTGCCGCGCGTGCGGAGGGACGCCTCGCCGGCGAGATCGTCGCAATCGAGTGCAACGGCGAGACCATCGACCAGGATGGCTGCATTCGCCCAGGCACCAGCGCCGAGGCGCTAGCCAACCTGGAGCCCGCTTTTGACGCCGACGGCACGGTAACCGCCGGTACTTCCTCACCGCTGACCGACGGCGCTTCAGCAGTGCTGGTTTGCACCGAGGATTATGCCGCGGCCAACAAGTTGGATGTGCTGGCCAAGATCAAGAGCATTGCCGTGGCTGGCTGCCAACCGGAAATCATGGGCTACGGCCCGGTGGTCTCTACCGTCAAGGCGCTCCAGCGTGCCGGTATCGGCATGGCTGATATCGATGTGATCGAATTGAACGAGGCGTTCGCCGTACAGGCGCTGGCCTGCGTGCGCGAGCTTTCCTTCGATCTTGACAAAATGAATTTAGACGGCGGCGCAATTGCGCTCGGTCATCCGCTCGGTGCAACGGGGGCGCGCATCACCGGCAAGGCGGCGCAGCTATTGCAGCGTGAGGGCAAGCAATATGCGCTCGCCACGCAATGCATTGGCGGTGGCCAGGGCATTTCCACCATACTTGAGGCGGCCTGATGGCGATCAATAAAGTTGCGGTGATCGGCGCCGGGCTGATGGGCGGCGGCATCGCCGCCCATGTTGCTAATGCCGGCGTCGATGTGATTCTTCTTGATATCGTGCCAGCAGGCGCGAAGAAGCGCAGCGAACTCGCGCTAAACGCGGTCGAGCGCATGCTGAAGACCGAGCCCGCGCCGTTTATGGAAAAGCGCAACGCCAAACGCATCACCTGTGGCAATATCGAGGACGACCTCGCCCTCCTCGCAGAAGCCGACTGGATCGTCGAAGCGGTGATCGAGAAACTCGACGTCAAGCAGACGATCTACCGCCAGATCGATAGCGTGCGCAAAGCCAGCAGCATCGTCTCGTCCAATACCTCGACGATACCTTGCGCCGACCTGATGAACGGCATGGACGAAAGCTTCCAGCGCGATTTTCTCATTACGCATTTCTTCAATCCGCCGCGCTATATGCGCCTTTTGGAGATCGTCAGAGGCGAGAAAACCCGCAGCGAGGCGGTCGCCACCGTCAGCGAATTCGCCGACCATAAGCTCGGCAAGGGCGTGGTCGACTGCAAAGACACGCCCGGGTTCATCGCCAACCGCATTGGTACTTTTTGGATTCAGGCGGCGGTGGTCGAAGCCTTCAAAAGCGGCGTTACTGTCGAACAAGCCGACGCCGCGATCGGCCGCGCCATCGGCATCCCGAAAACCGGAATATTCGGCCTGATGGATCTGGTCGGCATTGATTTGATGCCGCTGGTGAGCAAGAGCCTTTACGACGCCGTGCCGGAGAACGACGCCTACCGCACACTCTACGGCGAACCCGAGCTGATGTTGAAAATGATCGCGGAGGGCGCGATTGGGCGCAAGGGCAATGGCGGCTTCTACCGCCTCAACAAAGACAGCGGCAAGCCGGTGAAAGAGGTCATCGACCTCACCACGGGGATTTATTCGGCGGCGCTCCGCCAGACGCCGGACAGCGTGCGCGCCGCCGGCAGTTCTCCGCGCGCTTTGTTCGAACATGGCGATGCTGCCAGCGCCTTCGCCTGGCAGGTGATGTCATCCACGCTCGTCTACGCGGCGGATCTAATTCCCGAAATCGCCGATACGGTGATCTCTATCGACGATGCCATGAAGCTCGGCTATGCGTGGAAGAATGGGCCATTCGAGTTGATCGACAAAATCGGCGCCGAGTGGTTCGCCGAGCGCCTGGCAGCGGAAGGCCGCGCGGTCCCGGAGTTGGTGCGTCTTGCCGCCGAGAACGGCGGTTTCTACCGCGTCGATCAGGGGCGCTTGCAATATCTCGCGGCCGACGGCGCCTATGTGAAGGTCGAGCGACCACCTGGTGTGCTGCTGCTGAGCGACGTGAAGCGCGCTGGCAAACCGATCCTGCGCAACGGCTCTGCCAGTCTCTGGAATATCGGCGACGGCGTTGCCTGCCTCGAGTTTCACAGCAAGATGAACGCCATCGACCCAGAAATCCTCGGCATGATCGGCAAATCCATCGAGACGGTGAGCAAGGATTTCAAAGCCTTGGTGCTGCACAACGAGGGCAGTAACTATTCCGTCGGGGTTAATCTGGGTCTGGCACTCTTTGCCATCAATCTCGCCGCCTGGCCGATGATGGAGGATATGGTCAAACAGGGCCAAGACGCCTTCAAGGCGCTCAAATTTGCGCCCTTTCCGGTGATCGGCGCGCCGTCCGGCATGGCCTTGGGCGGCGGCTGCGAGAGCCTGCTTCATTGCGACGCTGTGCAGGCCCATGCTGAAACCTATATCGGCCTGGTCGAAGTCGGCGTCGGTCTCATTCCAGGCTGGGGCGGCTGCAAGGAGATGCTGGTGCGTGGTCTTACCGACAAACGCGGCGGCATTTTAGGCGGCGGCGCCATGCCGACGATTTCCAGGCTGTTCCAGACCATTGGTCTCGCCAAGGTCTCACGCTCGGCGGCGCAGGCGTTCGAATATGGCTATCTCCGCGACGGCGACAATATAACCTTCAATCGCGACCGCCTGTTGGCAGACGCCAAGGCGCGCGCGCTGGTGCTCGCGGTGGATTACCACGCGCCAGAGCCGAAGGAGATTAAGCTGCCCGGCAAATCTGCCCGCGTCGCGCTGATGATGGCAGTGCGCGGCCTGGCCAAGACGCGCAAGGCCACACCGCACGATCTTACTGTGGTCGATCAGCTCGGGCTCGTGCTCACCGGCGGCAAAACAGACACCACCGACGCAGTGAGCGAAGACGATCTCTCTGCCCTGGAACGGCAGGCGCTGACAACCCTCGCCAGAAACCCACTGACCCTCGCCCGCATGGAGCACATGTTGGAAACCGGCAAGCCGCTTCGAAACTAAGTGGCCAGGAGCTAGAGATATGCAAATTTATAAAGCGCCCTTACGCGACATGCGCTTCGTCCTCCACGAAATGTTGGATTCCGAACAATTGAGCCGGCTGCCCGGCTTCGAAGAAGCGACGCCGGAGACCATCGACGCGATTCTCGAAGAAGGCGCCAAATTCTGCGAAGACAAGCTGCTGCCGCTTAACCGTGTCGGCGACGAAGAAGGCTGCACCTATGAGAACGGCGTGGTGCGCACGCCAACCGGATTCAAACAGGCTTATGACGATTTTGTCGGCGCCGGTTGGCAGTCGATTTCATCCGATCCCAAATATGGTGGCCAGGGGCTGCCGGCGCTGATGAATTTCGTCATCGAAGAGATGGTGTGCTCGACCAACATCGCGTTCGGTGTCTATCCGTTGCTGTCACGCGGCGCTGCAGCGCTGATCGAACGCCATGGTAGCGAGACGATCAAAGACACTTACCTGCCGCATCTGACGGACGGCTCGTGGAGCGGCACCATGTGCCTGACCGAAAGCCATTGCGGCACCGATCTTGGCCTCATCCGTACCAAGGCGGCGCCGACCGGCGGTGGCGCGTACAGCATCAGCGGCAGCAAGATGTTCATATCCGCCGGCGAACATGATCTGGTCGATAACATTATCCATCTGGTGTTGGCCAAATTGCCCGATGCACCGGAGGGCGTGCGCGGCATCTCGCTCTTTTTGGTGCCGAAATTCAATGTCAAAGGCAGCGGCGCCAGCGCCGAACTCGGCCCGCGCAACGGCGTCTCCTGCGGCTCGATCGAGAAGAAGATGGGCATTCACGGCTCGGCCACCTGTGTAATCAATTTCGACGAGGCCGAAGGCTATCTCATCGGCGAAGCGCATAAAGGCTTACGCTGCATGTTCACCATGATGAACGGCGCTCGCCTCGGCGTCGGCATGCAGGGCCTGGCGATCGGCGAGACCGCCTATCAATCGGCGACCGCCTACGCCAAAGAGCGACGCTCGGGCAAAAGCCTGGCGAAAGGCGCGAAGAGCGCCGAGGCCGCCGATCCCATCATCGTCCATCCCGACGTCCGCAATATGCTGCTCACGGTGCGCGCCTACAATGAAGGCACGCGCGCGCTCGCTTATTGGACGGCGCTGAAACTCGATATCTCGACCCATCATCCGGACGCCGAGACGCGCCGAGACGCCGATGAGCTGGTGCAACTGATGACGCCGATCATCAAGGCGTTCCTGACCGACCGCGGCTTCGAAGGCGCCAATCTGGCGGTCCAAGTACATGGCGGACACGGCTATATCGCCGAGCATGGCATGGAGCAATTGGTACGCGATGCGCGCATTGCACAGCTCTATGAAGGCACCAACGGCATTCAGGCGCTCGATCTGGTCGGGCGCAAACTTGGCCTGCATACGGGAAGGCTATTGCGCCTTTTCTTTCACCCCGCCACTGCCTTCGTTGAGGCGCACCAGAACGACGAGGCACTAAGGGAAATTGTAATGCCGCTCGCCAAGGCGCTTGGCAAGCTGCAGCAAGCGACGCTGGTGATCGCCCAAAAGGGCCTCGGCGATCCCGAAGAAGCGGCCGCGGTCGCCACCGATTATTTGAAAATGTTTGGCCTCGTAGCGGTCGGTTACATGTGGGCAATGATGGCCGAAAAGGCACTGGCGAAGGCAGGCGATGACGCCAACGGCGATGCGCGCTACTACGCCAACAAGGTCAAGACGGCGCGCTTTTACATGTACAAACTGTTGCCGGAATCGGCTTCGCTGTTTCTCCGTATCATGACCGGTAAGGCGGCCATCGCCCACTTTGACGAGGATGATTTCTAGCCGTTGCGGCCGGCAAGGAAAGCGCGACGATGGCTATGAGCACTGTGCCGGTAATAACGCTGGACGCGTTGGCGGCGCGCGTCGAGAACGGCATCATGGTTGCGGTGCCGCCGGATTATTCATTTGTCGCCATGGCGGCGACGCGCGCCTTGATCCGGCGCGGTGCGCGCGATCTTCATCTGTTGGCGGTGCCGCAAAGCGGCATTCAGGCGGATATGTTGATCGGCGCGGGCTGTGTTGCGATCATTGAGACGGCGGCGATCAGCCTGGGCGAGCTTGGCGCGGCGCCACAATTCACCTCCGCCCTCAAGAGCCGCAAAATCGCCATCCGCGATTCGACCTGCCCGGCCATTCACGCCGGGCTGCAGGCGAGCGAAAAAGGCCTGCCTTTCATGCCGCTCCGGGGCTTGATCGGCAGCGATCTCATGCGCGTGCGCGAGGATTGGAAAGAGAGCGAAAATCCCTTCGAACAAGGCGACCGCATCGTCGTGCTACCGGCCCTCAAACCTGATATCGCGCTTTTTCATGCGCCGTTCGCCGACCGCAACGGCAATATCTGGATTGGCCGCCGGCGCGAACTTGTGACGATGGCCCATGCTTCGCGCGGCACCCTGGTGACGGTCGAAGAGATACGCGATATCGACTTGATGCAGGACGAGGCATTGGCCGGCGGCTCATTGCCGGCACTTTACGTGTCGGCGATTGCCGAAGCGCCAAACGGTGCCTGGCCGCTCGGCCTCGCCGGCCATTATGAGCCCGACGCAATGCATCTCGCGGGCTATGCGAAGAAGGCTCGCAGCCCAGAAGGCTTTGAGGACTATCTCGCCGAGTTTGGCGCTGCATGAGCGCGCCGCAGCACAGCAAAACCGAGCTTCTCATCGCCGTCATCGCCCGCATGCTGGACGGCCTCGGCCATGTGGCAGTCGGCGCGTCTTCGCCGATCCCGGGCGCGGCCGCGCTGCTAGCGCGGGCGCAGGCGAAGCAGGGGTTGCGAGTCAGCGTGCTTTCCAGCCTACGTCACAACGATTTTACCGACGGCGCGCGCGAGCTGTTCGATTGCGCCGCACAGGGGCGCATCGACGCCTTTTTTCTCGGCGGCGGGCAGATCGACGGCGCGGCCAATGTCAATTTGGTCGGTCTTGGCGAGTATCCCGATCTCGACGTGCGCTTTCCCGGCACCTACGGATCGGCCTACCTCTATTTCCTGGTGCCCCGGGTGATTCTGTTTCGGCCTGAACATAGCTGCCGCGTATTGGTGCCGAAGGTCGATTTCATCTCTGCCCCCGGGGTTAGTCCGCCCGGCATCTATCGCCGCGGCGGCCCCTATGCGCTGGTGACGGAACGCTGCGTGTTTTCATTCGAGCGCAACGAGCAATGCTTCCGTCTGCAAAGCATTCATGCCGGCGAAACGGCGGCAAGCATAAGAGACAATACTGGCTTTGAGTACGACGCCCCTGCGAACGTACCGCAAACTCCGCCGCCCTCCACCGAAACATTGGAACTCATACGGGGCGGTGTAGGCGCCGACATAGCCGAAATCTATCCCAAATTTGCGCGCGAAGTCCTAGTCGCAGGCTGAGTCATCTTCGGCTTGTAGGGCCTCCAGCGCTTCGGCGGCCCGCAGCCAATCGGCCTCAGCCTCGGAGATCGTACGCTCGGCGGCGCTCAATTTGCGGCCGAGCTCGGCGAGGCGCTCGGGCGCGCCTTCATAAAGCGTGCTATCTGCCATCTTGGCTTCGATATCGGTTTTTTGCCGAGTTGCCTGGTTGAGACGATATTCGGCGCTTTCGGCGGCACGCTTAAGGGGTGCGCGCTTAGACCGCTCGGCCGCCGCGTCCTGCCGCACGATTTTTCCCTTTGCGGATTTGTCGCGCACCGCTCTCTTGCTATTCTCGCCACCGCCGCTACCGCCACTACGGCCAATAACAAAGCGCCGATAATCTTCGAGATCGCCGTCATAGGGGCGCACGGTTCCGTCCGCCACCAGCCACAGACGCTCCACCGTCAATTCCAACAGATCCCAATCATGGCTGATCACGATGACGGCGCCTGGGAAAGCGTTCAGCGCCTGCACCAGAGAATCGCGCGTTTCCAAATCGAGATGGTTGGTGGGCTCATCGAGCACCAATATTTGCGGCGCGCCGTGGCTGATTAAAGCCAGATTGAGGCGCGCCTTCTCGCCGCCGGATAGTTTATGCGCCACCACGTTGGCTTTGTCTTGGCTGAAGCCAAAGGTGCCCAGGCGGGCGCGCACCTGGTGCGGCGCCGCATTGGACATCTTCCGCGTTAGTTGCTGAAAGGCGCTCTCATCAGCTTCCAGGGAATCTACTTGATGTTGCGCGAAATAGCCGACCCTGAGCTTGGGCGCGCGTAGAATTTCGCCCGCCATCGGCTTGAGTGCGCCGGCGAGCAGTTTGGCGAACGTGGATTTGCCGTTGCCGTTGGCACCAAGCAGGGCGATGCGGTCATCAGGATCGAGACGCAGATCGAGACCCTTGAGGACTGGCACGCCCGGCGTATATCCCGCCGCCGTACCGAACAAGGTGATGAGCGGTGGGGCAAGTCCCGCGGGGGCCGGAAAATCGATTTCCACACTGGAGCGCTCGACCGGCGGCGGTGCATCGCTCAATCGCTGAAGCGCCTTCAAGCGGCTCTGAGCCTGGCGTGCCTTGCTGGCATTGTAGCGAAAGCGGGCGACAAAACCTTCGAGCTTGGTGCGTTTCGCCGCCCGTCGCGCCTGGTTTGAGGCTTCGGCCGCTTGGCGCTCGGCAAGGACACGGGCGAAATTGTCGTAGCCGCCCGGGTATAGGCTAAGCGCACGGCCCGACAAATGCAGAATGCCATCCGGCACAGCGTTCAGAATGTGACGATCATGGCTAACCAGCAGAAGAGTGCGGGGGTAACCGCGCAAATGATTTTCAAGCCACATCGTCGCTTCAAGGTCGAGATGGTTGGTCGGCTCGTCGAGCAAAAGAAGGTCCGGTTCAGCAAACAATGCCGCCGCCAGGGCGACCCGCATGCGCCAGCCGCCGGAGAGATTCTCAGTCGCTTCGTGCTGCGCCGCCTCTCCAATGCCGAGACCAGCCAAAATCGACGCCGCGCGCGCTGGCGCCGCCTGGGCGCCGATATCATGCAGGCGGGTCTGGATTTCTGCGATGCGGTGCGAATCGACAGCCGTCTCGGCCTCGGCAAGAAGGGCATGGCGCTCGGTATGCGCGGCAAGAACCGTTTCCAGAGGCGTCGCCGTACCGCCCGGCGCCTCCTGCGCGACGCTCGCCACTTGGGCGCCACGGGTCAGCGACAGGCTTCCGCCATCGGGCTCAATGGTGCCGGCAATCAGGCTCAAGAGGGTTGTTTTGCCGCTACCATTCGGCCCCACAAGACCGATGCGTCGGCCACGCGGAATGCGCGCCGAGGCGTCTTCCAGGAGAGGGCGCCCGCCGATGCGGTAAGTGAGGGAGGAGATTGTCAACATGCTTTGCGGTCGTGGCTCATACCATGCGGTGGGGCGGCAAATAAAGCGTTTCGCCACCGCCAGCCAATTGCGCCAAGCCTATAGCCAAAAAAAGGCGATCCGGCCACACTCACCTGAGCCATGTCGATTCTCCAGCCAGAAACTCCCTTGCGCTCCCTCGCCCTGCCGGGCGGAAGCGTCGTCATGCTCAATCTGCGCCGTAGTGCTCGGGCGCGGCATATTTTGATCCGTATCGACGAATCCAGCGGCGGGGTCGAGCTGGTGTTGCCGCGGCGAGCGTCGGTACGCGACGGCCTCGCATTCGCCCATGCCCGCGCGGACTGGATCGAAGCCCGGCTAGAAGGGTTGCCTCCGGCGATACCGTTTCGCCACGGCACCGTGCTGCCGTTATTGGGGGAACCAGTAACGTTGACCAGGCCGGTGAACGGCGCCAAGCGCACGCGCCGCGTTGGCGGCGATCTATTGGTACCGGGCGATGAGGAGATATTTGCCCGGCGCGTGCGGCGCTGGCTGATTGCTGAGGCGCGGCGCGAAATTGGCGAGCGCGCAGAGCGCCTAGCGCGCCGGGTGGAGCGGCCAATCCGCCGCCTCTCCATCCGTGACCCGGCGACACGCTGGGGCAGTTGCTCGGCGGCGGGCGGGCTATCTTTTTCCTGGCGCCTCATCTTGGCGCCCCCGGCGGTGCTCGACTATGTGGTGGCGCACGAAATCGCCCATTTGCGGGAATTGAACCATAGCGCCCGCTTTTGGTCTGAGGTCGCCGGACTGGTGGGCGAATCTAGCGCGGAACGCGCCTGGCTACGCCACAACGGCACACAGCTTAGACGCTACGGTTAACCCGCCTGAGGCGTTATTCGGCAGCGGCCGGTGCCTCAATGATCTGACCGTCTTTGTCGAGCCGATGGCCGAGCCGCGAAGCTTCGGCCAATACGTCGTCGCGCCATTTCACACCGCCGGGATCGGTGCCCGCGACGGTGCCAAGCAGGAGACCCTCCTCATCGCCAACATTGCGGAAACCGCGCATTAGATTGGGCGGCACCGAGGCGGTGTCGAAAGGCTCGAGAATGACAAAATGGCTGTCTTCGTCATCGCCCCAAAATATTTTCCATTTTCCAGTTAGCGCCGTGAAGACTTCGTTGGTCTTATGATCGTGATGCAGCGTGCCCTTGCCCGGCGCGCAGCGGACGATGGCGACATTAAAGCCGGCATTGTCGACAATCGGAATTTTTGCGTCAGGGTCCTCGCTAACACCCTTGCCGATGACCTGGTAAATTTCCCGCTCCTGGCCGGGAATGACGGCATCGAGCATCGGTTGGCTCGAGCCCTCAAGCTCATTGAAGCGCGCCACACGGGTGCGCTCGAATTCTTCAACACTGATGACATGTTTTGTCATTTGCTTGCTCCACTTTCCAACAAATTGCCGTTTTCATCGAGCGAATAACCCTTCGCGGCGGCTCTATCGAGCAAGTCTTGCGGCCACTCGACGCGGCCTGGGTCTGTATTTCCGTTGATGGCGAAGAGCAGCGCTTTTTCCCCGCTTTCGTTGCGAAAGCCACGAAAAATTCCGGGCGGCACCGAAATAACGTCATGCTTTTCCAGGATCACTTCCTGTTGCTCATTATTTTGATCGAGCCAGTAAATCGCCCACCGCCCTTCGAGCGGCATGAACATCTCGACGGTTGTGTGAAGATGCAGCGAAGCGCCATTACCATGCTGGGCAGAGATGATGCCGACAGAGAAATCACGATGATCTTCAATCGCAGGCTTATGGCCTGAATCTTCGTTCACCCCATTGCCGATGACCATGTAAATATCGCGTTGATGACCATCCACGACGGTGTCGACAAAAGATTTGCTGGTCGGCGCCAGCTTATCGAAGCGCGCCACCCGTTCCTCGAGAATGCGGTCCTTGCTCCAGCCCTCGGACATTTGCTCCCCTTTGTTTTTGCCCAACCTCAGGCGCGGACAGCCGCGGACGCGTTAGTCTGCCGCCGAATTCAGCATCGCCAAATCGCCGTTTTCATCCAGGCCGATACCGTGCTCGCGTGCCATATCAACAGTTTCCTGAGGCCACTCCACCTTGCCCGGATCGGTTCCACCGACGATCGCCAGCATATATGCGGTGTCATCGCCAGCGTTGCGAAATCCACGGCTGAGCCCGATCGGCACTGAAACCGTATCATATTGGTGGAGGATGGTTTCATGCTCCGTCCCATCCTGATTTTGCCAATAGATTCCCCATTTTCCGGTCAGCGCGAAAAACACTTCATTGGTGGCGTGTATGTGTGGCGAGGCGCCTTTGCCGGGTTCTGCCTTGATCAGGCCGAGGTTGAAATCTCGGTTGTCCTTGATGGGCGGCACAAGTTCCTTATCCTCGACCACGCCGCGACCAATAATATTGTAAAGGTCGCGTTCGTAACCGGGGATCAGCGCGTCAATAAAAGCCTTTGCGCTCGATTTCAATTCGCTGAAACGCCCAATGCGTTCGCTTTCCATATATTCCGGCGTCGCGTCAATCCGTTCGACCATCTTCTATTTCTCCGATGCCTGAAACCGGCTCAATTCGCCGCAGTGAAAGACCATATTATTTTGCGTAATATTTCATGCTTTGCCGCACGAGCCAAGTTTCGTGCGACATTTTATCCGGATGATAAAGGGTGATTGTCCGTTGCGTCACACCCGCAATGGATTATAATTGAACGAAATCATCAATATTCATTTCCGGGTCTTCTATGAGCAAGGCAGGGGCCGAACTGGCCGAAGATACCCAGGCGCAAATCCTGGAAGCGGCGACCGAACGTTTTCGGCATTACGGCTACCGCAAAACAACGATGGCGGAAGTGGCCGGGGATTGCGGCATGTCGGCGGGAAATTTGTACCGCTATTTCGAAAGCAAATCTGATATCGGCGCCGCTGTCAGCGTCGCCTGGTTTGACGCATTGCATCAAACCGCCCGTGCCGCCATTGCACAACCCGGCCTCAGTCCGCGGCAAAAACTCGAAGCGTATGTCCTGGCCGTCAATCGTTTCACCGTCGAAAGCCTCCGAAACACACCGCATATTCAAGAAATGGTGGATTTCCTCTGCGAGGAACGGCGTGACCTGGTGGAGCAACATCTCGGCAGCTGTCATGAAATTGTCGCCTCTATTCTCGGGGAGGGCGTCAAACGCGGCGTTTTCGAGATCGCCGATATTGCTGCCAGCGCGCGCGCGGTCCTGAACGCCATTGTCCGCTTCGAATATCCGCCTTTGCTGGCGCTGAGCGGTGAAACAAACTTCGATGAAGAGGTGCGCGCCGTGGTTTCGTTGATCGTCGATGGGTTGAGTCGTGAGCGAATGCCGGCCGCCTCTTGAAGCGGTGCGATTGCTATACTAGATGTAATTTAGATAAATGATGATGAGATCATTCAGTAATTACTAAACTGGGCTTAGGGGAGAAGAAATTGACCGATTTAGCCTTATCGGCCAAACGTTTGGAGCGTTTCGGCACCGGTGTATTGCGCTGGCGCTGGCCCATTCTGGGGCTTACCGTCCTCTTCGTCATTGTCATGGCCGCCGGCGGTCAATATCTCAAAATCAGCAACGACAGCCGCATCTTTTTCAGTAAAGACAATCCGCAGCTCATCGCCTTCGAGGCGTTGGAGGCGACCTACACGGAAGCCAACACCGTGCTCATCGCGGTGGCACCCAAGGAGGAAGCGAGCGCCGGCGGTATTTTCACGCCCGATGCGCTCACCGCGATCGCCGAGCTGACGGAGAAGGGCTGGCTCCTGCCCTATTCCACGCGCGTCGATTCGCTGACCAATTTCTCCCACACCTGGGCTGATGAGGACGAGTTGATCGTCGAGGATCTGGTCGCCGACCCGGCGGAATTGAGCCCGCAAGACCTGGCCCGCATCGAAGATATCGCGCTTCATGAGATTCAACTGGTCAACCGGCTGGTAGCGGCAGACGGGCGCACCACGGCTGTATTAGTAAATTTCGTACTGCCAGACGAATCGGCGGAAGCGGTCACGGAAATATCCGACCAGGTGAAGGTCATCGTCGCGCAAGCGCGCGCCCAACACCCGGACCTAAATTACTATGTCACCGGCAGCGTCATCACCAGCCGCGCCTTTGGCGACGCCACTTTCGATGATTTGTCGACGCTCGGGCCGATCATCATTATCGTGATCATGATCGTCATGGCGCTTCTGCTGCGTTCGATCACCGGCACCATCACCACACTCCTGGTGGTCTTGTTCGCCGCGATCACGGCGATGGGCTTCGCCGGCTGGTCAGGTATGGTGCTCTCAAGCGGCAATGTCGGTGCGCCGACCATCATCATGACGGTGGCGATCGCCCACTCCGTGCACGTCATCTCCACCGTCATGCTCGGTATGCGCTCTGGACTTGAAAAGCGCGAGGCTATCCTGGAATCGCTCCGTGTTAATTTTTTCCCGGTGTCTCTCACCACCGTCACCACGGCGATCGGCTTTTTGAGCATGAATTTTTCCGACGCGCCGCCGTTTCATAATCTCGGAAATCTGGTGGCGCTCGGTGTCGTCAGCGCAATGGTCTTTGCGCTGACCTTTGTGCCGGCATTGATTTACATCCTGCCGCTCCGCGTGCGCCCGCGTCGCGAAGGACAAAAAGCGTTCTTCGATCTGGTCGGCGAGTTCGTAGTGCGCCGCCGTAGGCCGCTCCTATGGGGCATGACGGCGATTATCATCGGCCTCGCTGCGGGCGTGCCGCAGGTTGAGCTCAATGACAATTGGACAAAATATTTCGACGAACGCTACGAGTTCCGCCGCGACACGGACTACATCATCGACAATCTGACCGGCGTCGAGGCGTTCGAGTTTTCATTGCCGGCCGGCGAACAGGGGGCGATCAACGATCCCGAGTATATCTCGCGCGTAGACCAGTTCGCTGAATGGTACCGCGGCCAACCCAAGATCGTTCATGTGTCGGCCTTTCCCGACATCATGAAGCGGCTCAACATGAATATGCATGGCGACGACCCAGCCTATTATCGCATTCCGGAGGAGCATGACCTCGCGGCACAATATCTCCTGCTGTATGAGCTTTCGCTGCCCTTCGGGCGTGACTTGAATGACCAGATCGATGTCGGCAAATCGGCAACGCGCATGACCGTCATTGGCCGCGACATGTCGGCCAAGGAGCAACGCGCTTCCGCTGCCGCTGCAAATCAATGGCTGAAGGACAACATGCCGGCAGAAATGATCACAGAAGCCACCGGCCTGACGATGATGTTCGCCTTTATTTCGAAGCGGAATATCGAAGGCATGCTGCGCGGTACGATGATCGCCATGGCGATCATTTCGCTGATTCTGATTGTCGCCCTCAAGAGCTTGCCCATCGGCTTGCTTAGCTTGCTGCCCAATTTCGTCCCGGCGGCCATGAGCTTCGGCCTATGGGGCTATCTGATCGGTCACGTCGGTGTCGCCGCGTCGGTGGTGACGGCGGTCACCTTCGGTATCGTGGTCGACGACACGATTCACTTCCTAAGTAAATATCTGCGTGCGCGGCGCGAGCACAAGCTCGACCCGCAGGGAGCCGTGCGCTTTGCCTTCCGCTCGGTGGGGCATGCCCTGTGGACGACCACGGCGGTGCTCGCAGCGGGCTTTGTCGTGCTCGCGACTTCCGGCTTCGAAGTGAATTGGAGCCTCGGCATTCTGACCGCAATGACAATCGTCCTCGCATTGGCATGCGATTTCTTCTTCCTACCGCCACTGTTGATGAAATTCGACCGGAGCAAGACATGAAACCTATGACTCGGCGCCCAGTCGCTCTCTTCTTAGCCGTGGCTTTTGCCGCCGCACTTACCCTCAACGCTTTGCCGGCTGCAGCCGAAACCCCGGAGGAAAAGGGCCTCAGAATCGCCCTCGAAGCCGAGGCGCGCGATAAGGGCTACGGCAATTACACCGCCGATCAAACCATGATTCTACGCAATAAGCGCGGCCAGGAGAGTGAACGCAATCTCAGAATCAGCGTGCTCGAAAACGAAGCCGACGGCGACAAAAGCTTGATCGTTTTCAACCGCCCACGCGATGTGAAGGGCACTGCCATGCTCACCCATTCGCACAAGGTTGAGGATGACGACCAATGGCTTTTTCTGCCGGCGCTAAAGCGCGTGAAGCGAATATCTTCTTCCAATAAGGCGGGCTCGTTCATGGGCAGCGAATTTGCCTATGAGGATATGACGAGCCAGGAGATCGAAAAATATACTTATCGCTGGCTGCGCGATGAGCCGTGCGGTGAGATGACGTGTTGGGTGTCTGAGCGGGCGCCGATTGATAAAGATTCCGGCTATACGCGGCAAGTATCTTGGGTCGACCAGGACGAATACCGAGTCTGGAAGGTGGAGTATTACGATCGCAAGAAATTGCATCTGAAAACCTTGACCGTGCCAAGCCATCAGCAATATCTCGATAAACATTGGCGCGCCGACGAAATGCAGATGGTCAACCATTTGACCGGCAAGAGCACCCGGCTGATCTGGCAGAACTACAGCTTCGGCACCGATCTCGACGAAAATGATTTCAGCAAAGTAAGCTTGAAACGGGCGCGCTAATGTCGCCCGGCCGGGCCTTGCTTCTGGGCGGCCTCTTCCTTTTGTTGGCCGCGCCGGCCGGAGCCGAAACGATCGTCCAGGAAGTGACCGGACGCTTCACCGTCGAAGGGCGCTACTTCCCGCAATCGAGCATCCAGAGCGGCCAGCGCGAGCAGAGCTTGTCAGTAGTCGCGGAACCCGAAGCCTATCTCGAGAACGAGGCCGGTGAGGGCCTCGTTCTCAAACCGTTTTTTCGCTACGACAGCGCCGATGCACGGCGCACCCATTGGGACATTCGCGAGGCCTATGGCCTGTTCTTCGGTGAATTCGAGGACAGCGAGTGGGAATTGCGCGCCGGCATCGACAAGGTGTTTTGGGGCGTTGCCGAATCGCGTCATTTGGTCGATGTCATCAACCAGACCGATCTGGTGGAGAGCCCTGATCAGGAGGAAAAACTCGGCCAGCCGATGGTGCATCTGACATGGCTCAATGATTACGGCACGTTCGAGGCCTTCGCCCTACCATACTTCCGCAAGCGTACATTTCAGGGACGCGCAGGCCGTCTGCGCCCCGCACTTCATGTCGATGGTGATCAGACGGCCTACGAAAGCGCGGCCAAACAGCACCATCTCGATGTTGCCGCGCGTTACGGCAAAAACATCGGGGCGCTAGATTTCGGCCTCGCCTGGTTTGAAGGCACCAATCGCAACCCCGCTTTCAGCCTGGGGTTTGACGACCAGGGCTCGCCGGTGCTGGTGCCCTTTTACGAGCAAATGCGCCAGGTGAGTCTCGACGCCCAGGTCACCACGGGCGCCTGGCTACTCAAGTTCGAAAGCTTTTGGCGCGATGGCGAGCGAGACGCAGCGCAACTAGAAACGGACTATCTCTCCTTGGTCGGTGGCTTCGAATACACTTTGTACGGCGTCTTCGGCGGCGATGCCGATCTTGGCATGTTGATGGAATTTCTCTATGACGGACGCGACGAACGCGCCACCGTCGTCACCGAAGAGGATGTCTTCGCGGCATTGCGTCTGGCCTTCAATGATGAGGCCAGCACGGATATCCTGTTCGGCGTCATACAGGATTTAGACAAACCGACGCGCACTTTTTTCTTGGAGGCTAACCGCCGCCTCAGCGACAATATTACGCTCGGCATCGAGGGCACCGGGTTTGTCAATGTGGATCAACAAGATGGCCAGTTCTCTCTCCGCAAAGACAGTTTTGTTCAACTCGACCTGACTTATCACTATTGATTTTCCCCTCAGACGCCGGGCGGTCGCCTCCGCTCCACATGACTCCCCGGGGGCTTACCTCGTATTAACTCGGGCGCGCGGTCGCGCTTGCCGGAATGCGTTGCGCATTCCGGTTGATGGTTCCGCTTGAACGAGTCTTTGCGCGTTCCCTCAGACGCCGGGCGGTCGCCTCCGCTCCACATGACTCCCTGGGGGCTTACCTCGTATTAACTCGGGCGCGCCTCTTTTAATGCCCCCTCAATCGCCAGGCGGCGGCGTCCGCGTCCTTGGCTTGGTGTGCTGTCAGAATTCGCCGCGCTGTGCGCATTGCATTCTGTTGGTGCCAACGGGTTAGAAAATCTTCGCCTTCTGGTATTGTCCGTGTTCATGACGGATTCGCTCAACCCCGACCAGACCGCGCTTGATGAGGCGATCGGAAAAATTTGCTCCGATTTCGGCGATGAATATTGGCTGGCGCGCGACACCGATGGCGAATTTCCCGAACAATTCGTGGCCGCGATTACCGCTGGCGGCTGGCTTGGCATCGCGATGCCGGAAGCGCATGGCGGTGCCGGCCTCGGCGTGACCGAAGCGGCGCTGATGATGCGCCGTATCGCCCAATCCGGTGGCGGTTTTGCCGCTGCATCATCGGTGCACATAAATATTTTCGGGCCCCATCCGATCGTCAAATTCGGCAGCGCGGAGCAGCAGGCGCGCATGTTGCCGCCGCTAATCCGTGGCGAGGACCGGACCTGTTTCGGCGTCACCGAGCCTAACGCGGGCCTCGATACGGGCGCCATCGAAACCCGCGCCGAATGGGACGGCAGCCATTATGTGGTGCATGGGCAAAAGCACTGGACTTCGGTCGCCCAGCGCGCCAACAAGATTATGCTGCTGGCCCGCACCGCGCCGAGAGACGCAGGCAAAAAGGGCACCGATGGCCTCTCGCTGTTTTATACCGATCTTGACCGGGCGCATGTGGAAATCCACGAGATCGCCAAGATGGGCCGCAAGGCGGTCGATTCGAACGCGCTTTTTATCGACGGCCTGAAGATCCCGCGCGAGGATATGATTGGCGAAGAGGGTCAGGGCTTTCGCTGCATTCTGCACGGCCTCAATCCGGAACGCATCTTGATCGGGGCGGAGGCCATTGGTCTCGGCCGGGTGGCGTTGGCCAAAGCCACACAATATGCGCGCGAGCGCCATGTCTTTGGCCGGCCGATCGGACAAAATCAGGCGATTCAACATCCACTCGCCGAAGCCTGGGCCGAACTGGAAGCAGCCAATTTGATGCTTTTCAAAGCAGCGCGCCTCTACGATGCCGGCGAACCCTGCGGAGCTGAAGCCAATGCCGGCAAATATCTCGCTGCCGATGCGGCGCATAAGGCATGCGAACGCGCGGTTCTCACTCTCGGCGGCATGGGCTATGCCCGGGAATTTCACGTCGAACGCTATTTGCGCGAATGCTATATCGCGCGCATCGCGCCGGTAAGCCGCGAGATGATCCTCAATTTTATCGCCGAACGTGTGCTGGAATTGCCGCGCTCCTATTAGGGCGGCCGTAGATTTTTCCGAAAGCCACCACGCAGATGGCCTTCGATTGCTTATCCAATTTGGCTAGGCTTCGACACTTATCTAACTCATAAATTAGCGCTATCGCGAACTGCGCATACATCAGTGGGTATCACTGTCTGAATTGGCTACGCTGACTGAATTGGCCACGGATAGCCTTCTGACAAGGCCTTTCCGGGTCGCTTTGTTCTTATGGGCAGCCTTGCTTCCCGTGGTCGCGTTTGGCAAATAGAATGAGCTCAGGCACCAACCAAAACACTGCAAATTCAACATCACTACTGGCAAGCCATTCCGATTGCCCGGGAAGCATATTGGTTGCCCGTCGGAAAAAACCTATGTCCTGCATCCGGCGCGGCAGGGCGACGAATCCTCCACCGCCGCCACTAACCTGGCGCGATCGAAATCTGAAACAATATCAAAATTTCTAGAACTTCCCGCCCAAACGCACTGGCGCCCTCAGTATCGTATACTTGCGCAGCGAAATACTTAGACTCTTGGTGTTACAGACATAGACGATACGAAGATCGATGTCTCAGATTAGAAGGAGTTTCCGATGTCAGGCCTTGCTATATTCGCCATCGTGATCGTCGTCCTTGCGGTGGTCTTAATCGCGACGGCGGTTAAGGCAGTGCCGCAAGGCACGGAATACACCGTTGAACGATTTGGCCGCTTCACTCGAATATTGCGCCCCGGATTCCACACCATCATGCCGGTCATAGATCGCATCGGCTCTAAGATGAACATGATGGAAACGGTGCTCGACGTGCCGTCTCAGGAGGTGATCACGAAAGACAATGCGATGGTCACGGCCAACGGAATCGTCTTTTACCAAGTCGTCGAAGCCGCCAAGGCGGCATACGAAGTCACCAATTTGGAACGTGGAATTCTAAATTTGGCCATGACGAACCTCCGCACGGTCATGGGCAGTATGGACCTCGACGAAGTCTTGTCGGAACGCGATGCGATCAACACCAGATTGCTGAGAGTCATCGACGAAGCAACAACTGTAAAGCCCCCTCTCTATGTACCATTTTCTGATAGAGTTTCGGGCACCGGTGGACGCATGTTCAGAGC